>JAFYLE010000095.1 GCA_017537265.1 Clostridia bacterium
AAAACCAAACGTGCGAAACACTGGCGCAAGCTTTTTGGCGTGTTGCTCTGCAAGCAGTTCCGTGGGTGCCATAAGAGCGCACTTCTTGCCGTTTTGCATCGTCAAATACAGGCTTGCCGCAGCGACGGCAGTCTTACCGCTGCCGACGTCGCCCTGCAAAAGTCGATGCATGGCGGGAATCTTCTTGCCGTGTCCATCGCCGATAAGGTCAGCGGAAATCTCCGCGATGGCGCGATTCTGTGCGGTAGTCGGAGTAAATCCCAAAGCGGCAAAAAACGGCGCCATATTCACAGCGTGCATGCCGCAAACGCTCGGAATGCCGCGTTTTCTCTGCAAAAGAAGCAAATCCAAGCGGAAGAAATACAATTCCTCGAACGCAAAACGCTCGCGGGCTTTTTGTGCTTCCTCCATCGTCTTTGGAAAATGCAATTTGCGCGCCGCTTCGGCACGAGGCAAAAGCCCGAGCTTTTCCACCAAGCACGGTTCTAAATTCTCCTCCAAAACGGTATCCGCAAGCAAAACCGCTTCGCGCAGAGCGGACGTGAGCATCTTCTGTGAAAGCCCTTTGACAAGCGGATAAACGGGCGTGATGGCGGCAAGCGGTTTGTCCGCATCCTCAAACTCGGGAGAAAACGTGACGTGGCGCGTACCGTTCAATTTGAACCTGCCGTAGAAATAATACTCCTTTCCCACGGCAAAACGGCTGATCAAATACGTTTGATAAAAGAATACGACCTCGCAAGAACCGCTCGCATCCGAAGCGACGAACCGCAACGCACGGCGTCCGTGCGCAAAAAAAGCGACCCTCGGCACGGTGGTGACTTTGAGGCGGCAAAGTGCACCCTCTGCGGGGTCGGTATCGTTTAAAAGCGTGAGGCGATTTTCCCGAAACGAAGCGGGAAAATACGTAAGCAAAGACGCGACATCCGAAATACCCGCCGAGGCAAACACCTCGGCACGGGCTTTCCCGATGCCGCGAAGATCCGTTAAAGAAACTTGATTTCTCACAACGCGCTCCCAAAGGTCTGAATGACGGCGCCCGCGGAAAATGCGGATACGATATCCGAACCGGAAGCAAAAATGAGCGTCTGCGCCTGTTTTTCGTTGAGGAGGTCGGACAAGGCACGTTTGGAACGCTCGTCGATATACGTAAAACTCTCGTCAAAAACCAGCGGAATGTTGTGGCTGATCGCACGGCGCGCCACACAAAAACGCATGGCAAGACTTGCAAGTTCCGAAAGTCCGCCGCCCGCTTCACTCAAGGCGAAACGACGATCCCCGCGCTTATAACGCAGGTCAAAACGGTCACCGAACTCAAAGCTCTCCCCCGGCTCCAGCACAAAGGACAAGAGGTTATTGATCTCCTCAGCAATGGGTGCCTTAAAGCTCTTCTCGAAACGATCTTGCGCATCCCGCGCATGTTCCAAAGCCATTTCCAAATTTCGGTACTGCTCGAACAAATTCAAAAGGCCTTGCTCGTTTTGCCCCGAGAGTTCCGCAAGCTCACGACTGGGATCACCGTACGAACGCAGTTCGGCAAGGGTGGTTTCCAAAGTCGTCTTCTGGGCGTACAACTGCTCATTGGTCTGCGACAGTTGCATAAGGCGGCGTTCAAGCGCCAAGATCTCCCCTTGTTCCTCGGGAACGCTGACCTCATTCTCCTCACCGGAAAGCAGCCTGTACTTCTCGCGAAGTTCCTTGATGCGCTCACCCAGTTCACAGAAGGTAGCGTATGCGTTCAAAAGATTGACACAACTCTCGCAGATCTCCTTCGCGCCTTGGACGCCGGGAGCAAAGCGAGACAGTTCACCGAGAATCTCGCTCGCCCGCTCTTGCAAAGCACGAATCTTTGCCTGTTCTTTGGCAATCTGCTCACGATACAGATCCTGTGAACGACGGTGTGCCAAATACTCGTCGTACATAGCGTAAAAGGCGTCAAGCGTATCGGCGCCGAGTTCCCCTACCGCACGGTCGATGCGCATGCGATAAACAGACGTGCAAAGAAGGCTTCCCGCCGTAAAAATGGCAAACACCAATCCGACCAAAGCAGCGTTGATGATGGGAAGCGCCGCGGGGCCGAATGCAAGAAGTGAGAAAACGCCCACGCCGAGAACGGCAAAGAAAACTGCGAGCGACAGGAAAAACACGCGCCACTTACGAGAAGAGTCAACGGTGCGCTTGGCCTCTTCCACGCGCTCCTCGTCCACGTCTGCCCCAAAGGTGTTTCCATGCAACTTCAAGTTGTCCTCGGAGAGCATCAAAGTCTCCTTGGCCTCGGTAAGTTTGGCGCCGAGACGGCAATAATCGGAGTAATGCAGGCGCAGTTCTTCCGCGGCGACACGGTTAGGCAAGATCTGGCCAATGCGCGCATCCGTCGCGAGCACGCGCAGTTTAGATTCATTCTGTTCGATCTCGTCCTTCAAAGCGGTCAGACTGTCCGCGGCACGAAGATCGCCGTGATCCTTCAGTTCCGCTTTGGTCAAGACGATTTGACGGCTGATATCAGCCATACGGTTCTCACACTCGGAAAGTTGTTTTTCCGTTTGGATGATCTGCGCACGGCGGCGCTCGATCTCCGTCTGACGCATTTCAAACTCTTTGCGGCGCGCCATAAGTTCGTCGATCTGACCGGTCTTGTCCTTATTCATCAAGCGATTTTTGGCGTCGGTCAATCTTTGCACTTCGGAATACACGCCACGGCCCTCGGAAAATACGGCGGCGAAGCGGTCAAGCGCTTCCACACTCAGATCTTCCTGAATTTTGGCGTTTTGCTTCTGTTGACAATACACGGTGCGATCGTAAAGCCAAGAATCAAGCCCCAAAAAGTATTCGCCCGGAGTCTTGTCTCCCAGATTCACCTCGCGTTCCGTTGCAGCCTCCACCACGCTGACATGGCCTGCGGACTGACCGCTCTGCATACGGGAAATGTCGTACCGCTCATTGCCCCAAAGCAAAGAAAGACTGCCGCTGACGGTGCGCTCCCCTTCCCAAGGGAAAAATCTGCCGCTTGCGACGTCCATACCGTAAAACATGAAACGGATAAATTCGCACACGGTCGTCTTCCCGGCACGGTTAGCCGCAATCACGAGATTGGGGCGGTCGGGCCGGAACTCGAGCGACAAGTCACAAAGGCCCGCAAAACGGCCGATGTGAAGCTTTAAAAGCGAAACGTTCCGTGACATGTATGGCTTCTCCGAATTTGGTTTGTGAAATTAAAGAGCTTTTGCGTCGATCTGTGCGGTGATGATCTTCTCAATAGAAGCATTGTCGCCGGAGATGATATAATACACGTAATAGCCGTGGCGAGCAATAAGGGCGTTCTGTGCCTTGGCGTACTCGGCGGCGTCATAATTCTCCGTCTGGTTCAAAAAGATAGACACGCGGTTTTGGCAGAATTTTTCCGCGCGGGCAAGGTTGCTCTCCACAAAAGAGGCTGCCGCGGTTTCCACGGCGCGATCAAGCGCGTCTCCCGTCAGGGTGCTGGAGGCGCGGAAAGCCGCCTCGTCAAAGACGGTATTGATCTTAAAAATGCCGATCTCATCCGCAGTGGCAGAGACCTGAACGGCAACGGCATAATCGCTGACAACGGAGAAAAAGTCGTCCTGATCCGCGGCACCGTAGTAGTAAGAATAATAAAGTTCATCAAAAGGATTCTCGGAGAGTTTATGAATTTCATTCTCCCAAAGAAGGTTCTCGGTTGCTTTATCGATCAGCTCCCCTGCGGTGGCCGCAGAGTCACGAAGGCCGCTGTTTTGCGTACAGGCACACAAGCATGCCAGAAAAAGGCAAAAAACAGAGAGCAAGATGCGTTTCAACATGGTATCAATATCCTTTCATCTATGTCCTGTCAGTATAACACACGCACCGCAATATTTCAAGAGAAAACAAAAAACTCCCCCTAAAGGGGGAGCTTTATGATACGGAATGGTTACTTTGCGTATTTACGGACCGTCTCCACCATGAAGTCAAAGTTCTTCTCCATGTCGCGAGCAAGTTGGATTTGCGCGCGAGCGCGGTCAAGGTTATGATCCTTGCGATGAGTCTTGAAATACTTGTCGCCGCAGAGGTAGTCTTCCAAGAAGCGGGCGGCAAGCTCGATGGTGATGTTCAAAGCACCCCACGCCATGCTCTCAATCTCCGCCTCGGTAAAGAAACCGTCGGCGCCGCCGATGAAGCCGCGCGTAAACGCCTCGTAAGACTCAAGGTCGAGTTTGACCAGAGAAAGGTCTCGCTCGTCCTCCGCCGCGGTGCAGGCGGCAAAACGAATGGCATCACCGAAGTCATACGCGGCAAGACCGGGCATGACCGTGTCGAGATCAAGCACGCAAATAGCCTCTTTCGTCTCGTCGTCGATCAAAATGTTGTTGTATTTCGTATCGTTATGGGTGACGCGAAGAGGCAAAACGCCCTTGTTAAGCTGTTCGATCAGACAGCAAGCGCTCTTTCTGTGTTCGCGGAAAAACTCGATCTCTTCCTGACAGTACTGTGCTCGGTGATACGGATCCTCATCCACCATGGCAAAAAAAGTTCTGAGGCGGCGACGGGTATTGTGAAAATGCGGGATGGTATCCACAAGCGTATCCATCGGAAAGTCCGACAAAAGCTTTTGGAAGTTGCCAAACGCACGGCCCGCGCTTTCCAGCACGCTGAGATCCTCCACGGAATCGTACGTGCGGGCATTGTCCACAAGGTCGTAGCAACGCCAAAAATGGCCCTCCTCACCGTAGGTATAATTCTTGCCGCTCTTACTCTTCAAGAAATGCAAAACCTTGCGGTACGGATCCAGACCGGCCTCGGTCAAGCGCGCACTCATATGCTCGGTGACCTTGGCAATATTATTCATCATAAGTTCCGGTGCGCGGAAAACATACGTATTGATACACTGTAACACAAAAGAGTCAAGCGCGCCGTCTTTGGAAATGTCGATGCGATAGGTCATGTTGATATGACCGCTTGAAAAGACGCTGACGGTGAAATCGTCAAACTCCAACCCGAACTCGGTCAGGATGCGTGCGATCTCCTCACGCGTGATTTCCTTCCACATGTCTACTCCCCTCCTCTGCGGTTGCAGAGAGTTTGTAATTTTTTCTCATTATATGCGATAAAGGTAAAAAATGCAAGCAAAATGGCAAAAATCGAGCCATTCCGCCCGATCCGAACAAAGAAAAATGCTGATACATCAAGCCTTTTGCAACAAAGAAAGAAAACACGGGCAAGTATGAAAACTGCCCGTGTTTTACAATTATCGTATGATTCAGCGCTTGGCGGCTGCTTGCAATTCAAGCACTTCACGGCAGACGCGAAGCGTCCAATCGCAGTCGATCTCCACCGGCTTGCCTTCCAGCTCGTTGAGGAACACGTCGAGGCAGTTGGTGATGGGATCGGTATCCTTTTCCAAAAGGACTTCGCCCTCGTTGCCTTCCAGCCACAGACGCACGTCCTCGCTGTTATAATTGCACTCCAAAACGCCCTTGGTGCCCCAGAAGGTGAAGCGCCAATAATACGGAGAGACGTAGCCGCAAGAGGTGGGAGCGGCGTAAGAGACGTCCACCATCAGACCCGTGCCGCCGGTAAGCGTTGCCATAACCTGTGCACAGTCGTCAAAATTCGGCACTTCGGTCGCAAAGGCATTCCAGGACTTGACGCAATCGATCTTCTCAATCTTCTTACCCGTAAAATACTCCACGAGGTCGATGCCGTGGATGGCGATATCGTTGACGGTGCCGCCGTGGCAGCCATCCTCAAAATACCAAGAGGCACGCTTGCCGTACATGAGCGGATGCTGGCCGCCGAAGGAAATGGCGTGGATATCACCGAGTTTTCCTTCGTCAAAGAACTTCTTCATGGGACGCACCCAAGAGAGATAGCGCATGTCGAGCATGCAACCGACAAGCTTGCCGGTCTCTTTCTGCAAACGGCAGATCTCATCGAGTTCCTCGAGAGAAGTGCAAAGCGGCTTGTCGGAATAAACGTGCTTGCCCGCCTTGAGCGCAGCGATGATCTCCTGACCGCGAGCGCCGTAGTAATCACCGATAGCAACGACGTCGATATCTTCTTTCAAGAGAGCGTCCAAGCTGTCGTGCGTAAATTCAACGCCGAGTACTTCCGTGGCGGCAAGGCGAGCGGCCTCATCCGCCTCATAAGCAGCGACGATCTCGACGCGGGGATTTTCCTTTGCGAAATTGTAAAGTGTGTTGATGTGCGGGTGACGGAACCCGACAAAGGCAATTTTAACCATAATATCCTCCGATTTGGTGTTGTGCCCATTATAGCCGAAAGAAAAAAACTTTTCAACCGTATTTTGTATAAAAAAGTTCTTTTGTGTCTTGTTTTTATTTATTTTTATATGGTATAATAGCAAAAAATCAAAACGTTAAGGAGACTGCGCGATGAAGTTCTGTTACCTCGGAATTGACGGCGGCGGCACGAAAACCGTTGGCGTTGCCGTTGATGAACAAGGAAACGTGCTCTGCCGAAAAGAAGAGTCCAGCATCAACTACTGCTCCGTCGGCATGGAAAACGCCCTGCATGCCCTCTCGCGCATTGCAGACGCCCTCATACAAGAGGCCGGCTGCCCGGCTGTCTCCCTTGCGATCGGCTCCTCCGCCTTGGACGAACGCATCCGCGACGGACTTTACCGCGAATTTATAAACCGAATCTCCAATGACGAAGTGCTTGGAAAGATCGAGCACGTAGAAGTCCACAGCGATGCGCGCATGGCACTTCTTGCGGCGTGCGGAAAAGAGCGAGGCGCACTTCTCATCTCCGGCACCGGCGTTATGGGGCTCGCCGCCGACGGCTCTTCCCTACACTCCGTTGCGGGTTGGGGCGACGTCATCGGCGACCGCGGGAGCGGATACGCCATCGGTCTTGCCGGAATTTCCGCCGCGCTGGACTACACGGACGGACTCAACACGGATGCAGAGGCTCTCTTTCTTGCAATGTGCGAATTCTACTCCATTCAAAGCGCCGCGGAACTCATTGCCCTGATCTACTCCCCCGACTTTGACAAATCGCGCATTGCAGCCTTCTGCGCGTGTGTATGCGCGCTTGCCGAACGGAAAGATGCGCGCTCTGTCGAAATTTTGAACGATGCCGCGGAAGATCTCGTGCGCTACTGTATATCGCTCGGAAACTTCCTCGGCCAAAAGCCCTTCCCGCTTGCTTTCTACGGTTCGGTACTGACGAAAAACGAATACATCCGTAACCGCGTGACGAATGCACTCAAAGTGCGTTTGCCGCAGGCTGAAATCATTACCCCAACTCTTGCGGCAGAAGACGCCGCCGCGCTTTACGCGCTGGAAAGGACGAAAAATGAACAAAGCACAAGAATACTTTGAAAATCTGAACCGCACGCTGCTTACCGCACAAGAATCTCAAGCCAACAAAGTAGAAGAAGCTGCGCAAATCTGTGCGGAAAGCCTTGCAAACGACGGTTACATTTACACCTTCGGCACGGGGCACTCCCATCTGCTCGCAGAAGAGATCTTCTATCGCGCGGGCGGCCTTGTCCGCATCTTCCCCTTGGAAGACGACGCGCTGATGCTGCACACCGGCGCCAGCCGATCCTCTCAATTTGAGCGCATTGCGGGCTTTGCCTCCATCCTGCTCACCTCCTCCCCTGCCAAGGCAGGAGACGTGATCTTCGTCTTTTCCAACTCCGGACGCAACACGATGCCCGTAGAAATGGCGCTGAAAGCCCGAGAAATGGGACTGAAGACCATTTGCATCACCTCCTTTGCGCACGCGGCAACGGTTTCCAGCCGCCACGAATCCGGCAAAAAACTCGGCGAGGTCTGCGACGTGGCACTCGACAACTGCGGTGCGGCGGGCGATGCCTGCGTCTCCCTCGGCGAGATGCAGATGGGCCCCACCTCCACGGCAGTCGGCGCTGCACTCCTGCAAGCCATCGTTTGCCGCACGGCAGAACTTTTGGAAGAACGCGGAATTTCCCCCGAAATCTTCGCCAGCGCAAACATTGACGGCGGAGACCGCAAAAACGCGGCGTATCTTGCCAAATACAAAGAAAAAATCAACATTCTGTAAGCGAGGTTACAATGTCCAAACTTGCCCTGTTCGGCGGTTCTCCTCTGCGTGAGGGACCCGTTCCCGCCTTTCCCGAATTCGGCCGAGGCGAAGAAGAAGCGCTGTTGCGCGCTGCCGGCAACTTCGACGCCGGACTCGACTCGGAGCGTCGCGCACTTGAGGCGGCATACTGCAACTTCTCCGGCATCCGCCACACCTTTGCCGTGACCAACGGCACAGTGACGCTGGAAATGATCCTGCGTTCCCTCGGCATCGGACGCGGAGACGAGGTCATTCTGCCGTCCTACACCTTCATTGCCACGGTCTCCAGCGTGCTCTTCGTCGGTGCTACTCCCGTTTTCTGCGACATTGAGCCCGACACCTTCGACCTGTCTGCCGCGGCGGTGGAACAAAAGATCACCGAGCGCACCCGTGCGGTAATCCCCGTCTACATCGGCGGCCGTCCCGCAGACCTCGATCTCTTCGTACCTCTGTGCAAGAAGCACGGTCTTTACCTTATTGAAGACGCGGCGCAAGCCGTCGGTGCCACCTGGCGTGACGAACCGGTGGGCTCTTTTGGCGAGTTTGGCTCTGTAAGCTGCCAAGCCTCCAAAAACCTGACCTGCGGCGAAGGTGGACTCGTCCTGACCAATTCCGACAAAAATGCGGAACGCTTTGCACCCTACTACCTCGGCGAAAAAGGCACGGGCGCGCCGCTTGGCGAAATGCAATCCGCATTGCTCGCCGCGCAATTGACCCGCCTCAATTACCAAATGCAGATCCGTGAAGCCAATGCACGTCTTCTCGACAAGCGTCTTTCCGAACTCGGCTTTGTCAAACCGATGAAGGAGGACGCGCGCATCACCCGTCACGGGCTGCACCTCTACATTTTCCGTTACTTTGAAGAAGCGATGGACTACATTCCGCGCGCGACCTTCATTAAAGCACTTTCCGCCGAAGGATATGAAACCGCCGCGGGCTACTCCCGTCCCTGCCACCGTTCTCCCATTCTGCAAAGCGACTACGTGCGCCGCATTGCGCCCACGCTCAACCTCTCCGACGAGGGTCTGGACGAAACGGTGCGCGCCGCCGATCGCACGGGCGCATGGTTCTATCAATCCCTGCTTTTGGGAAGCCGCGCCGAAACCGAGCGCATGGCGGACGCCTTTGTGAAAATCTACGAAAACCGCGACGAGCTGAGAAAGGAGATCTTATGAGAAGCGCATCCTTTTCTCAAGACGTTTTGAACCAAAAGATCAAAGAAACGCTTGACAAACACGTTTGGGGTACCGTCGGTCCCGAATCCAAAGAAGCCGCACGTTCCTTTGCCGCCCTTCTGGGCCGCGACGCCGCACTCTTCTGCTCCTCCCACGCAGGGGCCGCGGAGACTGTTTTGCGCGCGTTGGAGCTCTGCCACGGCGACGAAGTCATCCTGCCCGCCGTCTGCTCCCCCTTCCTCAAGGAAGCCGTGGAGGCCGTTGGCGCAAAGCCCGTCTTCTGCGAAGTGGATGAAACCTTGACGATGCGCGCGGAAAACCTTGCGTTCTGCCGCACGGACAAGACCCAGGCCGTCTTTTGTGAACAGTCGCTCGGCTACGTGTGCAACATGCCGGAGATCCGCCGTTTTACCAAAGAGCACGACCTGCCTTTGATCGACGTGACCTCCTCCCCCTACGCGACTCGCTTTGACGACAAGCCGACGGCAGAGTACGCCGACATCGTGCTTGCTGCGCTCCCCGTGCAAAACACGGGCGTGCTGGTGACGGACGAAGAATTCATCGGCAAGCTCTACGCCGCGCACCACTGCGGAAATCCCTACGGCCATCCCGGCGGACTCAACACCGGTGTGTGCCTGGGCGGAGATATGCGCATTGACGAATTCCGACCCACGATCATCCGCTACCTCATCACTGCCGCCGACGAGCGCCGCAGACAGTCAAACTCCCTGCGCATCCGCATCAGCGAAGCGCTTTTGCAAAACGGAGCAGAGCTTATTCCCGTGCGCGAGGGAGCAGACAGCAGCGGTGAATACATCCTCTGTCGCACGTCGGGCAAGGAATCCTGCCGCGACAAGGCGATCCGCATTCCGCTCCGCGCTTACACCGAGCAAGGCCGCATTGCCCTTTCAAACGCAGTTGCCTACACAACGCTGTAACGCGATGATGATCAAACGATTTTTCTGTCTGATCTTATCCCTCTGGTGCTTTCTGCTCTGTGCGTGTCACACTGCGCCGCCAAGCACAAACGAGGATAAAACACCTGAAGAAGAGGAAAACATGGACCCGAACACGCCCTGCGTAACGCTTTCCGATTGGGATAAAAACGGCCTGAAGGTGCTGACTGTCGGAAACAGTTTTTCCGGCGACTCCTACGCTTACTTGCATGATATTCTGACGGCGCACGGCGCCACCGACGTCACGCTCTGTTACCTCTACATTCCCGGCGGTACGCTTGCCGACCACGCGGCAAGCATTGCCGCAGACTCTGCGACCTACCGCCTACACACCTTTGATACAAACGGTCACGACATTACGGAAGAAAACAAATTTTCTGCCGTCATCTCCTCCCTGCCGTGGGATCTGATCGTGTTGCAGCAAGGAAGCTCCCACTCCGGACTTTCCGACTCCTACTCACCGCTTTTGCAGACCGTGTTGGATGCGGCAAAAGAAGGGTGCACCAATCCCGACGTGGAATTTGCCTGGAACATGACCTGGGCATACCAGCAGACCTCCGCACACGAGGCTTTCGCAAACTACCGATACGACCAACTCACGATGTACCACGGGATCGTCAAAGCGGTGGAAGAAAACGTGTGTACCAATCCCGACGTCTCTTTCTTCTTCCCGTGCGGGACGGCGGTGCAAAACGCACGCACCTCCTCCCTCGGCGATACGTTAACCAAAGACGGACACCACTTAAGCCCCTTTGGAAGATACCTTGCGAGTTACACCTGGTACGCTTGCCTGACCGGTGAGACTCTTACGGAAGCAAAATTTACACCCGACGACCAAACGCTCTCGGAAAACGACCTTCAAATCCTCATTCAATGCGTCAACGCCGCCATTGCAAATCCTCTTGCAATTACCGAAATTTCAAACTAAAATAAAAACAGACCCACATCTAATCAAGAAAGGATCCGCATTATGAAAACCCGCTTGCTTGCTCTCTTGCTTGTGCTCTGTCTGCTTGCCGTGCCTGCTTTCCTCGTCAGCTGCCAGAACACCCCCGAAACCCCCGATGATAACAACGGCACAAACAACGCCGACCCGCAGCCCGACCCCGACCCCGAGCCCGAACGCGACCCGCTGAAGAATCTCGCTCCCGCCTCTCTTGACGTCAACGGAGACGGTGCGGTGAAGATCCTCTCCCTGGGCAATAGTTTTTCCGTGAATACCTACAAATTCCTGCACCCCATTCTCACTGCCCACGGCATTGAAAACGTGACCCTCGGCAACCTCTATTCCCCGAGCTGCAACCTCGGCACCACCGCCGGCTACGTACAGGGTAACGGCGTTTACGCAAGCTACTACAAGTATGATACCGAAGGCGTGCGCACGGAGACCAAAAACTACTCCGCTCAGACCGCGATCGCAGAAGAAGACTGGGACATCATCACCCTGCAACAGGCGAGCGGTTTTTCCGGCCGTTCCGACAGCTTCTTCCCCTATCTTGACTACATCATTCAATACATTGAAGAAAACCGCACCGTCAAAGACGGACTTCTGATGTGGCACATGACTTGGGCATACCAGCAGACCCACACCAGCGACGCCTTCATCAATTACTACAATGCCGACCAAATGACGATGTACAAGGCCATTGTGAACACGACGAAGGAAAAAGTGCTCACCGACGAGGCATTCTCCATGGTCATTCCCGCCGGTACCGCGATCCAAAACGCACGCACTTCCTTCCTCGGCGACTCCATGACCACCGACGGTTACCACCTGAACC
>JAFYLE010000096.1 GCA_017537265.1 Clostridia bacterium
AGTCCTATCAATTGTTCCCAGACGCTTTTTCATTGCCGAAGATGCGCATGGCAGTCCCCTGATGTTTGCGCGGGGAGAGCGGGGGATTATGGTATAATTCGGCTCTACTGCAAATTGTAGAAAATCGGTTTCCATGCGTCGCGGCGACCCGGCCTAATACCGCGCTTGCGCTTTGGGGGCGCGCGCGGCCGGCCGGGCACCCCGCCGCGAGACTCGCCGCGTAAGGCGACGTGCGCATCAGTCCTTGATGGACTTCTTCTCGCCAAGGTCGAAGATCCGCAGTCTGAGGAACTTGTAGTCGTGAAATCCGTAGGCTGTCTCCAAGAGCCCTCTCGTCTTTCTGTTGAACCCCTCGGTCGCAGAGTTGCTCATTCCGCCAGTTGACCAGTAGGCGAGTATGCCGTCGCGGTTTCTCCTGAACGTCTTTGCCGCGCTTTTGAGTTCCGGCACTTCGCTGGCCTCGGCATCGCTGATCCATTCGTCGAAGAGCGGCGCGGCGTCCGCATACGTCTTCGCGTTCGTGTATATGCTTCGCATCCTCTCCTTGAACAGATGCACCTCCATGAGGGTTGAACATTCCTTGATCTTCCCTGCTCTTTCGAGCTTCCTTTCCTCCTTCGGAGTCAGCTTGTCGCGGTTCTTCAGGAACACGTAGCGATTGCCCTTGATCTTCTTGGCGGTCTTCTCGTCCACCATCGCCATGACCTTGCGCCGAGCCTTGTCTACGCGGTCGTTGAGCGCCTTCATGACATGGAAGCGGTCGATGACGATGGTCGCCTCGGGAAGAAATCCGGCGGCCCATGACGTGTAGGAGCTGGCCATGTCCATGCTGACGGTCTTGATGTTTTCCTTGTACGGCGCGATCTTGCGCTCGAACCTCTTCAGCGCGACCGCGCCTTTGCCACGGGCGACATCGAGAACGGTTCCGGCATCCTGGTCGCGCACGGTCGTTATGAACCTGCGGCTCGGCCTTTCGTGCCTGAACACGTACAGTTCGTCGACGCCGATGTTCCTGACCTTGCTGTAGTCTCTTCGCCTGTAACGTTTGCGAAGACCATCCTCTATCGCATCGCGCACGGTGCGCCACGATATGCGGTATTCCTCCGCAAGGGACTTCATCGACACGTCTGCCGCGCGGGCAAGGAGCTTCTTCGCAAGCAGTCTCGTGATGCGGGCGTTCTTGTATGCTGCGAATGCAACGCGCTCGTATGTCACGGCTTTGCAATCCCTGCAAATCACTTTGCGCACTGGCACGACGAAACGCACCTGGCACTTGCCGTAAGGCAACCCTATCAATGTCCTGTTGCGGTGCTTGTATGTTGCGACATTCCTGGACTTGCATTTTGGGCAACGTGCATCTGGAGGCCGCAAATAAAGGCTCAAAACGCGGTTTTCGCCTTCCAGCCAAAATTTGCGCTTTAGCTCTTGATAGTGCCAGACCGATTGAGTATACTTTATCTCATTGAAAGCCATAGTGTTTTCATTGGGATTTGTGAGAGAAACCCAATGATACTATGGCTTTCGTTCTCTTTCAATCTGAGCACTACGAACCACTACGATTGTAGAAAACCGAGGTCATACGACCTCGGTTTTCTACAATTTGCAGTAGTTCCAAAATCTTCGCATCGCTTGGCCACGCCTTCACAATGACTTTGCAATGTCTGCCAACTGGCAATATCTCCATCGTTGCTATGCGCATATGTTTTGTCGGCACACATCACACGCTACCCCTCTCCCTTAGAATGTTCTTGCGAGAGGAAAGGTC
>JAFYLE010000097.1 GCA_017537265.1 Clostridia bacterium
CTGCCCCCTTTGGCCACTCGGGAATTCCCCCATATTGGAGCTGGTGAAGGGACTTGAACCCGCAACCTGCTGATTACAAATCAGCTGCTCTGCCAATTGAGCTACACCAGCAGATGATGTAAAAGTGCATGTCCCAACGCACAACACGCGTATTTTAGCACAAGCTTTTTACTTTGTCAATAAAAAAATTGCAAATTTCAAAGAAAAACAGGGGTGCAACGCATGCACCCCTGCAAAACGGTTCAAAATTATACGTTGAAGCGGAAGAGAACGACGTCGCCGTCTCGCATGACGTATTCTTTGCCCTCGCTGCGCACCAACCCGCGGGAAGCGGCGGTGGCAAGATCGCCGCAGGCGATGAGGTCCTCGAAGGACACCACCTCGGCGCGGATAAAGCCGCGTTCAAAGTCGGAGTGGATCTTGCCGGCGGCCTTGGGGGCGGTGAAGCCCGCGGGAATGGTCCAGGCGCGCACCTCCGGCTCGCCTGCGGTCAGGTAACTGATGAGGCCGAGCAGGCTGTAACTTGCCTGAATGAGCTTGTGCAGACCGGAGGTCTCGATCCCCAGATCGGCAAGGAAGGGCAGGCGGTCTTCTTCGTCAAGCTCGGCGAGTTCTGCTTCGATCTTGGCACAGACGGGGATGATGCCTGCGTTCTGGCTTTCGGCAAGCGCCTTAAGTGCTTGATAGTGGCGGCTCTCCTCGGGGGTGGTAAGCAGGCTTTCGTCAATGTTTGCTGCGTAGATGACGGGCTTTTTGGAGATGAGCGGCGTGTCGTGCAGGAGTTCCTCGTCGTTTTCGGAGTACTCCAGAGCGCGGGCGGGAATGCCCTCGTCCAGCGCCTTGATGATGCGTTCGCACAGCTCCACCTCGCGGATGGCGCCCTTGTCGCCCTTCAGGCGTTTTTCGGCGCGGTCCTTCTTGCGGAGCATGAGATCCAGGTCGGAGAGAATGAGTTCCATGTCAATGATCGCGGCGTCGCGGCAGGGGTCGGTGCCGCCTTCCACGTGGGTCACGTCGTCGTCTTCAAAGCAACGCACCACGTGTACGATGGCGTCCGTCTCGCGGATGTGGGAGAGGAATTGGTTGCCCAGTCCCGCGCCGGTGGAGGCGCCCTTGACCAGACCTGCAATGTCCACGAATTCAATGACTGCGGGGGTGATCTTCTTGGGGTTGTAGAGCTTGGCAAGCGCCGTCAGGCGCTCGTCGGGAACGGCAACGACACCCACGTTGGGGTCGATGGTGCAGAAGGGGTAGTTTTCCGCGGGCACGGCAGAGCCGGTAAGCGCGCAGAACAGAGTGCTTTTGCCGACGTTCGGCAAGCCGACGATTCCGAGTTTCATAGAGTCATCCTTAAATTTCTGTAGTTTGTTGAGCCCATTATAACCCGAAAACGGCGTACTTGCAAGCGTTGCTTCACATAAAATTCATAAACTGTTTTAAAAAAAGCGTTACATTTTTGAAAAAACGTGTTATAATTACGGCAGAGTATAATTTTATTCACAATTCAAATGTGAAGAAAATATCACATAAAACACAAAAAGGAGCGGTATTATGGCAACGAGAATTTTGGTCGTCGACGATGATGCATATATTTGCGACGCATTAAAACTGTATTTACAAAAAGAAGGGTACGAGGTTTTCATCGCCTCCGACGGCGCGGAAGCGATCACGTCGTTCCGTTCCGTGGAGCCGGATCTGGTGCTTCTGGATATCATGCTGCCGAAGAAAGACGGCTGGCAGGTCTGCCGCGAGATCCGTGAAATGTCTTCTAAGCCTGTCATTATGATCACCGCCAAGGGTGAAGTGTTTGACAAAGTGCTCGGGCTGGAGCTCGGTGCGGACGACTTTATCGTCAAGCCCTTTGATATGAAGGAAGTCAGCGCCCGTGTCAAGGCCGTCCTTCGCCGCAGTCATACCCGCGACCATCTGGACGAAGGAGAGACTATCAAACTGGACGGGTTGGAGATCAGTCAGCTCAAGTACGAACTCAAGCTCGGCGGCAAGGCCGTGGATATCCCGCCCAAGGAGCTGGAGCTTTTGTACTTTTTGATTTCCAATTACAACCGCGTGTTCACCCGCGATCAGCTGTTGGATAAAGTCTGGGGCTTTGACTACCTCGGCGATTCCCGCACGGTGGACGTACACGTCAAACGCCTGAGAGAAAAATTGGAAGGCGTGTCCGACAAGTGGCTCTTGAAGACCGTTTGGGGCGTTGGTTACAAGTTTGAAGTCCTCGGCTAATATATTGTTGTAAGAAAACAGACTTTATGGTATGATGGGGAAAATGAGGAACCTCGTTTTCCCCTTTTTTCACGTTATTATGCGGAGAGATATGTTCAAAAGCGTATTTATCAAGTACATCAGTGCCTTTATGGGCATTGTGTTTATCAGCTTTCTTCTTCTTGCGGTGGTTTTGAGTTCCGCCGTGTCTCGTTACGCCTTGGAAGCCAAAGAGACTGTCGTTCAGACTACGGCGAAAAACACCGTGGAAAACATCTACGCCTACATGCGACTGACGAATGCGAACTTTGCGACGCTGACACCGTCCTGCCGCAAGGAGTTGCAATGGATGTTTGACCGCAACGCGGAAAACGCGGAGTCCGTCATCTTTTTGACGGATTTGAAGGGCAATATTTTGATCACGAGCGGAGTCGAGGACGGCTACTACAACAAGTCGGCCGTGGACTCCTCCGTCATGGAGGCTTTGTTCGCGGGTTCATCTTCGTATGATTATTCGCGGCTCGGCGGGCTGTTTTCTTCTGCGCAAGTCAACCACTTTTTCCCCATCGTTTATGCAGGGGACGGCGGGCAGGAGAATTATATCGGCGCGCTTTTCGTCGTCTCCGCCACTCCGCAGATGGCGGCGGGTGTCGGCAACATGGGCCGCACCATGCTCTTTGCCATTTTGTGGGTCACCCTCGTGGCACTCATCGCAACGTATCTCATCAGTGAGCGCATCACCCGCCCGCTCAAGCATATTTCCCGCGCGGCAAGCGCGTTTGCTTCAGGCAATTTTTCCGTACGCGTGCCCGTCAGCGGGAAGGACGAGATCGCGGAACTCTGCGCCACCTTCAACAACATGGCGGACAGTCTTTCCAAACAGGAGGACTTGCGTAACACCTTCCTTGCCAACGTCTCTCACGACCTCCGCACTCCCATGACTACCATCGCGGGCTTCATCGACGGCATACTCGACGGTGCCATCCCGCCGGAAAAACAGAGCTACTATCTTTCCCTCATTGCGGGCGAAGTTCGCCGTCTTTCCAAACTCGTCGGCTCCCTTCTTGACATTTCCCGCCTGCAGGCAGGGGAGCGCAAGTATAACCGCACCGCATTCGACATCTGCGAAAAGGCGCGCCAGATCTTGATCTCCTTCGAAAAATCCATTGAGGATAAGAACTTAAACGTGGAATTTGTCTGTGATCGGGATAATATGGACGTTTACGCCGATGCGGACGCCATCCACCAAGTGCTGTACAATCTCTGTGATAACGCAGTCAAGTTTGCCCGTGAGCGCGGGGATCTTCGCATTTCCATCACCTCACAGAACAAAAAAGTGCTCGTCAGCATCTACAATTCCGGTGAGGGCATCCCGCGTGAGGATCTGCCGTACGTCTTTGAGCGTTTTTATAAATCCGACCGCTCCCGCGGTTTGGATAAGAGCGGCACGGGGCTCGGCCTTTTCATTGCAAAGACCATCATCACCCAGCACGGGGAAGAGATCACCGTCAAGAGCGAGCAACAGCAGTTTTGTGAATTCGCATTCACTCTGCCGCAGGTGCTTTCGGGCACGCGCGGCGGCAAAGATATTCATTAAAAGAAGGAGACAGCCGTGAAGAAGAAACAAGAGATCGATTCCGAGATCACCCCGACCGCTCTGGAGGAGATCACCGCCGTCAAGGAGGAGGTCGTGCCCCCTGCTGAGGAGGCCCCTGCCAAAAAGGCGCGCAGAAAAAAGACCAAGAAGGAAGAAGCATCTCCCAAGGAAGAGAGTCTCGCACCCGAGGCCCCCGTTGAGGAGGCGATCTCGGCGCAGGACGAACAGGCCGCGGAGGAACAGACGGAAGAGTCCGATCCTTATGCGCCGTATCGCTACCGCTGGACGGTCAAGCAGAAGGATCTTGTAAAATTCAGTTACCGCCACGCGCTCACCGCCGTCGTCGCCGTTATTTTGGCGCTCGGCCTCGTGGCAATGGGTAATCTCGGCGTCATTCGCCTGACCGATCCGCCCACGGCCTCTCCGCAAGGCGGCGATGCCTCTGCGGGTGACGTGGTGCTCAAGCCTCTTGCTCCTCAAAAGCCGGAAAACGCCTTGAGTGTGCAGGAGATGATCGCCAAGGTCAAGCCGAGCGTCGTCTGTATCGACGTGGTGAAGAAGGACA
>JAFYLE010000098.1 GCA_017537265.1 Clostridia bacterium
AAGTGTCAAGGTGGCGGAGGGCACCACGAAGGATCTTGACGCGCTGACGGCAAGCGGCAGGCCGATGGAGTGCCCGCCTCCGAGAATGAGCGAGACCGTGGGCGTGTGCATGCCCGCAAGCATCTCCGCGATGGCAAGCCCCGCCTCCACGTCGCCGCCCACGCTGTTGATGAGCAGCAGGAGTCCTCGGCACTCCTCGTCCTGTTCACAGGCGGCAAGCAGGGGCAGGATCTCTTCGTAGCGCGTGCTTTTTACTCCTTCCGGCAGGGCGGTGTGCCCTTCGATCTGTCCGAAGAGCGGCAGGATCTTAATGGGGGAGAGGGTTCGTTCGTTTTCTTGGCACATAGAGGCGACCTCACAGATAAAAAATAAACGCGAAACACAGCTGTTTCGCGTTTATTTTGTGCTTATTTTTGCGTTTTATCCCACGCAGTAGGTGTCCATGTAGGCTTTCATTTTTGCGGCTTGCTCGCTCTCGCCTTTTTGGATGAGGTAATCGTAGAGATCGCGGGCGGTGACGATGGAAGAGAGCGTGATGTCAAAGTTTTCCTTGAGTTCTTCTTTGGCGCTCTTTTCCGTCTGACCTTTTTCCATGCGGTTGACGGAGACGATCATGTGCTTGACTTCATAACCTTGCTCTTGCAAGAGCGGCAGAGTCTCACGCACGGCGGTGCCTGCGGTCACGACGTCCTCCACGATGACGATGCGGGAGCCCTTCGGAGGAAGTTTGCCGACGAAACTGCCGCCTTCGCCGTGGTCCTTTGCCTCTTTGCGGTTGTAGAAGAAGGTGCGGTTCTTGCCGTGGACGCGCCAGAGCGCCTCTGCGGTCAGCGCCGCGAGGGAAATGCCCTTGTAGGCGGGCCCGAAGAGGGCGTCAAAGTCCTCGCCGATGTTTTCGAGGATCGCTGCGGCGTAGAATTCGCCGAGTTTGTTTGCCGCCTCGCCCGTGCTGTACAGACCGGTGTTGACGAAGTACGGCGAGAGTCTGCCGGACTTGGTCACGAATTCGCCGAAGCGCAGTACGCCTTGGGAGAGCATGAATTCAATGAATTGTTCTTTGTTCTGCATGGTAAAAAAACTTCCTTTCCGCGTTTTTGTTGACGTTTATTTTGCATCCAGCCAGTTGGCGCCTTCTCCGACCTCGGCCGTGAGGGTGAGGGAGAGGGCGGCGGCCCGTTCCATCTCTTCCTTTAAAAGGGAGCGCACGGCGTCCTTTTCCTCCAGGGGGCACTCCAGAAGCAGTTCGTCGTGAACCTGCAGGAGGATCTTGGCGCGACGACCGTCCTTTTTCAGTCGGTCTGCCACGCGCACCATGGCAAGCTTCATGATGTCGGCGGCGGTGCCCTGAATGGGCGTGTTCATCGCCACGCGTTCGCCGAAGGCTACGAGGTTCTTTTTGGTCGCGGAAAGCTCCGGTACGAAGCGGCGTCTGCCGTACAGCGTGCTGACCTCGCCGGTTTTCTTTGCGGCGGCGACCGTGTTTTCCAGATAGGCCTTCACGTCGGGGTAAGATGCGAAGTATTTTTGAATGTATTCGGCGGCCTTGGCGCGTGAGACGCCGAGGTCCTGCGAGAGCGAGTATTCACCGATGCCGTAGACGATGCCGAAGTTGATGGCCTTGGCGTCCTTGCGCATTTCGGGGGTCACGTCTTCGGGGGCTACGTGGAAGATCTCGCTTGCCGTCTTTTGGTGAATGTCCTCACCGCGGCGAAACGCGTCGAGGAAGGCTTTGTCGCCGGAGAGGTGCGCCAGGATGCGCAGTTCCACCTGCGAGTAGTCCGCATCCAGCAGTACGCAGCCCTCTTTTGCCACGAAAAAGCGACGGATCTCGCGGCCCTCCGGCGTACGCACGGGGATGTTTTGCAGGTTCGGATCCTGACTGGAGAGTCGGCCCGTGACGGTCTGCGCCTGCAGGAAAGTGGTGTGCACGCGGCGGTCGTGCTCGGTTTGCGCGAGCAGGGCTTCGACGTAAGTGCCGTGCAGTTTTTGCAGTTTGCGGTACTCCAGAATATCGCCCACGACGGGGGAGAGAGGGCGCAGTTTTTCCAGCGTTTCCGCGTCCGTGGAGTAGCCGGTCTTGGTCTTCTTGGCGTGGGGGAGTTCCAGCGTCTCAAACAGCAGTACGCCGAGCTGTTTGGGGGAGTTGAGGTTTAGTTTTCCGCCCGCGGCAAGGTAGATGCGTTTTTCCACGCCGCTCATTTTCTCCCGCAGGATGTCGCCGTATTCGGCGAGCGCCTCGCGGTCGATGAGAATGCCTTCGTGCTCCATTTCAAAGAGGATCTTGGCAAGAGGCAGTTCGATCTTTTCGTAGAGTTCTCCCATGCCTTCCGCCCCGATCTTTTCGGGCAGGATTTCGTACAGGTCACGCACGAGACGCACCTTTTCTTCGTTTGAGGCGGAGGGGGAAACGAGGCGGGAGAGGAAGACCGTTGCCGCGCGGAAGAGGGACGTTGCCGCGCCGCTCGGGTCGAGCAGGTACGCCATAAGTTTCAGGTCGTCCTTTGCGCAGAGCGTCTCGCAGTCTGCGCCGTGCTTGGCGGCAAGGTGGAAGTAGGGCTTGGCGTCATAGACGATGGGGGAGAAGCGCCGCGCAAAGTCTGCGAGGTCCTCTTCGGCCACAAAACCCGTCGTTTCGCCCGAGAGCACGGCGAGTCTGCCGTCCGTGACGAGGGCAAATACGGGCTCTTTGATTTCGTCGAGGCTTACTTTTTCCAATTCTTTTGCGATCGGTGTCGCCTCCGAAAGTGAGTCGAGGGAAAGCTGTGCGCCGTCGCTCGGGGCGGGGGCGGCGTCTTTTGCCGCGGGGAGATTGCCCACGCCGAATTTGTCGGCGAGGCGCGTCAGTTCCAACTCGGCGAAGAGCAGGGCGAGGTTTTCGAGGTCCGCCTCTTTTCGGCGGACGACCTCAAGGGAGGGGATGGCGTCCATCTCGCGCAAAATTTCGGCAAGGTAGCGGGAGAGGTAGGCTTGCTCTTTGGATTCGAGCAGTTTCTTTTTCACGCCCGCGGTGATATCGAGTGTGTCGAGATTTTCATAAACGGCGTCCAGACTGCCCGCCTTGTGCATGAGGTCGAGCGCGCCCTTTTCGCCGATGCCGCGCACACCCGGAATGTTGTCCGAACTGTCGCCCATGATGGCCTTTAAGTCGATGAGCTGCGCGGGCGTCAGGCCGTATTTTTCTTCAATGGCTTCGGGGGTCATTTCCAGGTCCTGACCCGTGGTGCACAGAAGCACCGTCGTGGTGTCGCTGACGAGTTGCAACGCGTCGCGGTCACCTGTGACGAGGAAGGCCTTCATGCCTGCTTTTTCCGCAAGGCGGCTGGTCGTGCCGAGGATGTCGTCGGCCTCAAAGCCTTCGAATTCCAGAACGGACAGTCCCAGCAGTTCCGCCAGACGGTGGGCGTAGGGCATCTGCTCAAAGAGTTCCTCGGGCATGCCGTGGCGGGTCGCCTTGTAGCCGTCGTAGGACCGGTGGCGGAAGGTGGGCGCGTGCACGTCAAAGGCCACCGCGCAGTGGGTGGGCTTTACGCGGTCGAGGTGCTTTTTGAGAATGTTGAGAAAGCCGAACAGCGCGTTCGTGTGCAGGCCCGCCTTGGTGGTCAGGGGGCGCACGGCGTAAAACGCGCGGTTGATGATGGAGTTGCCGTCAAAGACGAGTAAGGTTTTGTTCATACTTCCTCCGTGAAGAGCGGGCAAGTTTCGCAGGACGGGTTTTGTGCGCGGCAGCACTCTCTGCCGAAGAGCACGGCGCGGTGGCAGAAGTCTGCGCGGTCCGATACGGGCGTGACTTTTTCCAGGGCCTCTTCCACCTTGTGTTGGTTGTCGGAGTCGCAAAAGCCCCAGCGGCGCGACAGACGGATCATGTGCGTGTCCGCGACGATCGCGGGCTTGGAGAACACGTCGCCGAGCATGAGGTTGGCGATCTTCGTACCCACGCCGGTGAGGGAGGTGAGCTCCTTTTGCGTCTGCGGGATCTCGCCGCCGAAGCGTTCGATGATCTCGCGCGACATGGCGATGATCTGGCGTGCTTTTTCGCGGTACATGCCCGTGGAAAAGATGTATGTTTCAAGCTCTGCCTGCTCGGCCGAGGCAAAGGCGTACGCGTCGGGAAAGCGCGCGAAGAGCGCGGGGGAGATCGCGTTGACGCGTGCGTCCGTACATTGGGCGGAAAGACGCGCCATCACGAGCAGACGGAAGGGGTCTCCTTCGTACTGCAGGGCACATTCGGCACAGGGGTAGAGTCGCGTGAGCGCGCGCGACAAAAATGCCTGCCGTGCCTTTTTCGCACGGGGCAGAAGCGCGCTTTTCGGACATTTTAAAACCCTTTTCATGCCTCTTGTCACCTTACACTTAATTTGTTATAATACAGTATAACATAATTTTCGGAAAAAGGGGAGAGTTTTTTGTGACGATTCGCGCATTTTTGCAAAAAGAGTGCATCGACGTGTACGCGCTTTTGCCTTTTTCCGTCCTTCGCGTCGGGGACGAGGCGCGGCTGTGCCGTTTTTTCGGCGAAAAACGCCCGCAGACGGCGCTGATCTTTCTCATTCCGTATTACGTGAAGGGATTCTCTCCCAATTTTTCCCGCTATGCCGCCTCTCGCGATTATCACCTTTACATCAAGGAGTTGGAGGCGCGTGCCAAAGCGTGTTTTCCCTCGCTTATTTGCGCCGCGGCGGACCATTCGCCCGTTGACGAGCGGCACGCGGCACTGGTTGCATCGCTTGGCGTGCTCGGGGAAAACCGTCTGGTTTTGAACGAGGACTACGGCAGTTTTTGCTTCATCGGCGAACTGTTTTTCGAGAACGTGCCCGAAGGACTTGCGGTGCAAGAGCCCGCGGAAATTCGTGGCTGTGCTTCTTGTCACGCCTGCAAAAAGGCCTGCCCCGGCGGCGCGCTCGGCGGACAGGGAGCGTGCCTTTCCGAGATCTCGCAGAAGAAGCGTCTGACCGAGGACGAGGCGCGCCTTCTTGCTGAAACTCAGACTCTTTGGGGCTGCGACGTCTGCCAGAACGTTTGCCCGTATAACCGAAACGCCAAAGAGACGCCCATTTCCTTTTTCCGCGAGGACCTCGTTTCTCGTCTGGACGAACAGACGCTGGACGCGCTCGTGGAAAGCGGCGAGTTTTCGCGCCGCGCCTTTTCCTGGCGCGGGGAAGAGACTCTGCGGCGCAACGTGCGAGAACTCTCGCGCCGCGCGGCGAAAAAAGGCGAGTGAGCCACTTTACAAACGCGCCGCGCGCGTGTACAATAGAAGCTAAATTATATGTTTTTTGTAGGAAAGGAGAAAAGAACGTGTTGAAACGCCTGTGCGCTCTCTTGCTTTGTCTGTGCCTGTTCTTTTCCTCTGTTCCGGTTTTCGCACTCGATTCCGGCATCAAGAGCGTGGAGGATATCTCCACGTCTTTTGACGCGCGCCTGCTCTCTGCGGCAAAGGCCGTTTTGATGGGCGAGGAGGTCGCACAGGCGTATCGGGAGGCTGTTTTGTTCTCTGATTCCGCCGTGCGTACCACGGCGCAGGGCACGCCCCTTGCCGTCAGCGCGCCGGAGACCGTCCTCGGCGTCGGCGAGCGCGTGCGCATGCAAAAAGCGGGCCTTTTGAAGATCTATACCACCTGCAAGGTGCGCACGAACCCCGGCGAGGAAGAGGCGGTGTATGAGATCCGCCGTTTCGAGCTTAAGACCGTCTATCTTTCCCAAGACGCGCGTTTTTGGACCTACCGCACCGAGGAGGGCTTCGGTCTGTTTTTGGAGCACGGTTCTCTTGCCTATACTTACTGCGCGGATATGTTCGCCGACGGCGCTTTTGAGCTTTCCGCCAAGTCTCTCGTGCTCGCCGCGGGGGAGAACTACCTCTCTCTTGCCTCGGACGAGGCGGGCGTGAGCGCGTGGCGTCTCGGCGGCAGAAAGAGCGTGGAATTCACCTTTGGAGATCTGAAGTCAACGCTTCCCGAGTTCGGTGGCGTTTGTGTGACCAAGGAAGGCAGCCTTCTGCGCGACGTCGCCCCCGTGACGCTTGGGGGAGAGGCGCTTGAGCGCGCGGCGCACAGCGAGGCGCTTTTGCAATATATGACCGAGAATTCCGCCATGGCGGACGGTGTTTTGCGCGCCATGTCCGCGCAGAACGTCTCCGCGGACGTCAATACCCTGCGCGACTTGTACTTAAAGGCGATCGCTTCCGCGCGCGAGGCGCGCGCACGCGCGTACGTGAGCGAGGACGTCGAGCGAGTCGTCTGCCCTCTGACCGCAGGGGACTTTGCCACCATGAATTTCACCTCCGCGCTCTCCGGCGAGAATGCGGGGGAGGAGTATTTGCTGACTCTGCCGAAGTCCAACGCGGCCTACACCGTGAGTGATTCCGGCAAGACGCTTGACCTTGCCGATCTGCGCGACAAGGTAAGCCTGGACGTGTATTTGACGCTGTTCGTGCCCCTGACCGACAAGCGCGACGATCTGAAGCTTTGCCTCGGGGAAGAGACGTATCCCGTCGTGCAGACGGAGGGCATCTCCACCTACATTTTCCGGCTCCCCATGGCAGACCTCTTGAAGATCTACGCCGAAGACCCGTCGCCCAAGGCGCTCTCGGTGGATTACCAAACGCAGAAGACCAACTTGTTCTTCGATCGCGAGAGTGCCACGTACGAGACGCTGGATACGGAAATTGCCGTTGAAGGCGGCAAGCCGTACACTGTCACCGTTCGCATGAAGGATACCTTGTATGCGGGCGATGAATTCTATCTTTTGTTTATGAATTCCCGCGGGGAGCAAAAGCGCGTTGCTCCTACGGCGCAACCGCAAGAGACGGGCGTGTACCTCTTCACCGTGGAACCCACCGCGGGCGCGAACTTTGCGGAGCTCGTGTGCACTTCCCTTTATGAAGTGCGCGTGGAAAACGGCTTTGGCTCGGCTTACAGTGCCGTCCTTTTCGGCACCGCGGGCGAGGGGTTGGCCGCCGCAAATTCGATCGGCGTGCTGTACGTTTCTGCTGCGGATCGCGGGGATTTCGTGCCCGTCGTGTTGCAGAAGAACGGCGACGAGGTGTACGCCTTGAGCGAAGAGACGGGCGGCCGCTACGTGCTTTCACCCATCGGTGCGGATACCACCGTGTCTCTCTCCCTCGGTTATCCCGTTTTTCTGCCGAAGGCAAACGAACTGTTTTCCGTGGAGCCCATGGCGGGCTTTGCCGCAGACTACGCAGAGGCGCTCGGGGAATACCGTTTTAAGGTACACCTCTCCCGCGACGCGTCGCTCGGCACCTCCATTCTCGTCAAAAACAACGGCGTCACGCTGACTCCCGACGATGCGGGCGTGTACGTGATCGCCGAGGTCACACAGCCCATTCGCCTCACCGTCACCCACGGCGTGACGCACAGCGTCTTTTTGCCCACGAGTGAGGATTACACCGTCGTGCCGTACGGCGGCGACGGCACCACCGTGCTGGAAAACGGCACGTTCCGCTTCACCTTACAGACCAAGGATGCAGACGTGGCAAGCCTCGTCGTCTCCGCAAACGAATCGGTCATCAAGCCGGACGGCGCGGGCATTTACACCGTCAGCGGCATCAAGCGCGACGTATATATCACCGTGCGTATGCTTTCGTCCTTCCGCGTCATTTTGCCGCTTGGCGAAGGCTTTGTCGCAAGTCCCTTCGGCGAGGCGGAAGAGACGGTTGCCGCAGGCGGAACGTGGAAATTCACCGTCACCCCGGATGCGTCCTTGCATCCTGCAAGCACCTTCACCGTGCTGGCAAACGGCGTGGAGCTTCTCGCGGACGAGGCGGGCGTATATCAGATCGAGAACGTCTCCGAGGACGTCGTCGTCGCGGTCAAGGTGCGCCGCGCATACAGTGTACAACTGCCCGAGGACGGCGAGTTCTTTGAACTTGCGACCGATGGCGCGGGATTCGCCCTGCACGGCGACAGTTATACCTTCTCCGTGGCGCCCAAGGGCGGCAAGAACGTCACCGTGTACGCAAACGGCCGTGTTTTGCAGGGTGTCGGTACGACTTACACCGTGGAGAACGTGACGGGCGACTTGTATATCAGCGTGCTTGGGGAGACGGGTGTGCCCACTTGTCTCGTCAGCATCCGCGCGGACGTCAGCCTTTCGGTCAGCGCGATCACCTCGACCGAGGTGATGCGCGGCGGCGATTTCGTGTTTGCCGTGACCCTCTCCGGCGCAAACGCCAGCGGCGGCATCCAAGTGAATGCGACTTCCGGCAGTCTGAAGGTCATCAGCACCAATCGCACGTCGGGCGCGCTTGTCATGACGTATTTGTTGAGCGGCATCATGCACGACAGCGTGGTGACGGTCGATGCCGCAAAGTGAGGGGAGGAAGTATGAAACGGCAACTGAAGCAGGTAAGACCCCCTGTAAACGCGAAAGCCCCTCAGGCAAAGAACGTGAAAAAGACTGTTAAAAAACGCAGCAAAAAATCGCTCTTTTCCCTTCCGAAACACGCGGGCAAGGAGTTGACCAAGCAGCAAAAAGCGGGCGTTCTCGCCTTTTTTGCGCTGTTTGTGGCGGCACTCGTGTTGCTTCTGTGTCTCTTGCCGCGCGCGCATTCCTTTGCGCCGTGGGGCGGGAGCATGCAAGCAAAGACCGAGGACGGACGCGTGCTTTCGGCTTCTCCCTCAGCGTCGGTCGCATTGGCGGACGGTTCGTTTTTGGTCTGTGACAGTGCCTTGCACGTCATCTGGCGCGTGTCGGACGAGGGTGCGGAGATCGTCGCGGGCAAAGTCGGTCGCGCGGACGCAAATGGCATCGTGCAGGGCGCGTACGCGGACGGTGCCGCGCTTGAGGCGCGCTTCGATACCCCGACGGCCATTCTTGCCTACGGCAACGAGGGCGGGTATCTCATCTCCGATGGCTACAACCGCGTGATCCGTTATCTGGATTTGAATGCGGGCACGGTCATCACCTTCGCCGGAAACGGCAAGAGCGCACCCGCCGACGGCACTTTGGAGAACGCGTCTTTCGCATTCCCCGCAGGCATGTGTACGGACGACGCGGGCAACATTTACGTTGCCGATACGCTGGGACACTCTGTTCGCAAGATTGATTCCTCCGGCTACGTTTCCACCTTCCTCGGAAAAGGGCAGGGCAACGTGGACGGTTCCTTTGACGTCGCAAGTCTTTCTTACCCCACGGACGTGGCGTATCTCGACGGTGAGTTTTTCATCGCCGACCGCGGCAACGCCGCTTTGCGCGTGGTCCGCGCGGGTGAGCTTTTCACCGCCTTCGGTAAGGCGGATATGAAGAGCACGCATTTTTCCCCCGAGGATCTGACGGTTTCCGACGGCGTGCTCTATGTGACCGACAGTGCCAACGGCGCTGTGTTTACCTATCAAAACGGCGCGTTTTCCCGTCTTATTTCTGTTGCGGACGGCGCGCTTTGCACGTCTTGCAGCGTGAAGGGCACGCGCATTTACGCAACCTTTGCCGCGTGCGACAGATTGAAGGAGGCCGCATTGTGAAGAAATTGATCTTGCCCGTGTGGCGTGCCGTGCAGGGCGTGTTCATTGGCATCGGCGCCATGCTTCCCGGTATCTCCGGCGGAGTCATGTGCGTGCTGTTCGGTATTTATCGCCCCATGATGGAGCTTTTGTCGCATCCCGTGCGCGCCTTTAAAAAATACGCGTCGCTCATCATTCCCGTGCTGATCGGCTGGGTCGGCGGCTTCTGGCTTGCCTCGGTTCTGCTTGCGCACATGTTTGCCGACGGCCAGATGCAGGTCTATTCCGTCTGGCTGTTCATCGGTCTCATCGCGGGCACTTTGCCCGATCTTTGGCACACCGCGACCCAAAAGGGCGTCACCCGTTCTTCCGTCGTTTCCATGGTCGCCTGTTTTCTTTTGGCGCTCGTATTTTTCTTCACCTTTCGCGGCGGGGAGGAGACGGTCAATTTGCCCGGCGGCTTTTTGGCGTGGGTGTTCTGCGGTGTGACGTGGGGCATTTCCCTGATCATTCCCGGACTTTCCTCGTCCGCGCTTCTCATGTACCTCGGGCTGTATCAGAAGATGAACAGCGGCGTGCAGGCATTGGACTTCGGCGTGATCCTGCCGTGGCTTTTCGGCATCGTGCTCGTCGTGGTATTCTGTACCCGCGGTGTCAACGCCCTCTTTGAATAAGCGTACGCCGCAACGTATCAGGGACTCTAC
>JAFYLE010000099.1 GCA_017537265.1 Clostridia bacterium
CACAATTACGGTCTTTTCAGTTATATTCGCCTTGCGGCGAGTTATATTGCTTTGCAGTTATATTTGGCTTGCGCCAAGTTATATTGCCCTTCGGGCATTTTTGGAGGCGAATATAATATAACTGCTGCATAGCAGCAATATAACTTTTGCACAGCAAAAATATCACTCCGGCACAGCCGGAATATAACTTGAAACTACTATACTATCAATGCCCAGCTTGGAAATTGATCCAAGCTGGGCATATTGTGTTTTTAGGGGTATTTTTCTTATACCTTTTGTTAAACTTATGGGTTTTCGTTAAATTATAGCACTGCCGACAGTTTAATCATTTGGCAGATCGAGCATTTTTGATTGCCAGTGAGTAGGTGTCTACAATATTCATAAGTGCGGAAAAATCTTCATCCGTAAGTCCGGCGCATCGTTTTGTGATGGCGTTGTACCGATCTGCAGAAACTGCGCCAAATAGAATTTGATCACTCGTTACACCTAGTGCGATACATGCACGTTTTAAGGTCGGTATAGAAATTCCGACAACACCACGTTCCAAATCTGAAATGTACTGTGGAGAAACTTCAATGCGTTCTGCGAACTGTTCTTGCGTAAGCTTTGCTTGTTCTCTGGCAATTCGTACTTGTTCACCTATTTGAATATTGATTTCTTTTTTCTCGCGCATAGTGAAACACCGCCTTTCACTATTAGTTTAACTAAAAGCACACTTGACAAACACAATGCAATACTATTATAATAACAAATAGCTACGCACTTATGTTATGGGTGTGCAAACAAAAACAGAAAGAGGTTGATATTATGGCCGATATGGGTACAAAGGATGCGGCAGAACAATGGGGTGTAAGCCAAGCACAGGTACAAAAATGGTGCCGTGAGGGAAAAATTCCAAATGCTACTCAAGATAAAAAAGGTTCGCCCTGGCATATTCCGAAGGATGCCGTTTGCCCTGGCAGAAAGCGATAAAAAATGCATAAGGGACGATACGAAAAGCCTTCTTCAAATCAATTCCCATTGGTGATTGTTATCATAATTCTTGTTTTAGCTTTGGCGGTTATGGTTTTCTTAATAAAAGGATGCGATAGCATATCTCCAATCATTCCAGATAACGAAGCAACTGGCACTGCCGCTAATGTAGAAAAGAATCCAGACTCCATTGCTGTTCCTGGTTATGAAATGTTGGAGCTGAAAGCCGGTAGCAAGGAGCAATCCTTATGTATGCCAAATCCCCCACAGAACTGTTGCTATTTCCAGATCTGTCTGTACTTGGAAGATGGCACTTTGTTGTGGCAATCTGAATTGATTGAGCCAGGAACAACATCCAAGCCAATTGTGTTGACAAAGGCCTTGGATAAAGGTATGTACCCCAATGCCATCCTGCGATATTCCTGCTATCGCATGGATGAGGATTTAACACCCCTGAATGGGGCAGAAACTAAACTGACCCTTTGGGTCAAATAACAAAGGAGAAATTATCATGAAAAAGTTTTTTGCAATCCTTTTAGCAGTAGCGATGTTTGCTTCTATGGCAACTTTTGTTTCTGCTGCAAGCACCACTACTCTGACCACCACTGTTCCTGGTGCAGCCTATACGCTGAATATTCCTGCTGATCAGGAAATTGAATTTGGTGCGACAGCAACGAACATTGGCGATATAACTGTTACAAATAGCAGTGGCTTTGCTTGGGGTAAAAATCTCAAAGTGACGCTTTCTTGGGAGGATTTTAAGAGCGATAGTGTTTCCTCCACAATTCCCTTCCATATTAACGCCTATTATTCAGAGGAAGACTATTACGTCCTCCAAAGTGGTGATTATATTTATTTCGAGGGACAAAGTGATGGTAGTGTATCTAACCTATGGGTACATTGGGCTAATGATAGAACATACGCCATTAAGAATTTTGGTGTTGCAATATATGACTGGGGCAAAGCTCTTGCAGGTGATTACACCGCAACGATCACTTATACTGCAGAAGTTGTTGTTTAGCAATAATCTCAAGCAAAGGTTGTGCTAACATGAAAAGAAAAGACACAGCCTGTAAACTCATCCAAGTATTGATTCTTGCTGCTATTGTTATGCTGTTGCCTGTTACAGTGTGGGCGCAGGAAACAACATTGACAACAGTTGTACCATCCAGTCATATATTACATTTGAAACTGACAGGAGAAGGCACAATCGTTGTTGATGGGGTTGCCTATACACAGTCAGCAGATATACAGATACAGCGCAAAAGCAGACCTGAAATTTCTTTGCAGATTACTGATGGAAACAAAGTCAAATCTGTCCTTTGGGGCAGTGAGGACATAACAGAAGCCATCAGTAAAGGAAGTTGGACTATGCCAGAGGTAATAGAGGATGTATCACTGTCTGTTACCTTTGAAAAGACAAGCAGCACTCCACAAACAGGAGATGCTTCTCGGCCTGATCTGTGGTTTACCATAGCGGCATTATCATTGATTGGCATGATAATTTGCTGGCTGATGCGCAAGAAACAAAAGGTATAACACTGCGCAATGACCCTCCCCAGTTGGGGAGGGTTTTGTAATGCGAAAAAGACGGTAAATTAGGATTGCGACCCCCTCTTACGAATTTCGACCCCCCTCTCTGAAAAATCCGACCCCCCTACGCTTAAAAACGACCACCGGGGGTCGCAGTATTTCAAAATTAGGGTACTTACACAAACAAAAAAACGGGCACGTTTCGTGCCCGTTTTTTTGTTTGAAGAACAGAAGCGTAGGATTCGAAGGGCGTGGGAGTGAATGACAGTCCGGGGGGCTCTTTTTTCTTGCGTTTTTACACTGTGGCAGATATAATAAAAGTAGATACAATAAAAACAGAAAGATTTTTTGAGGGTTGTATGAGAAGACTTTTTCGTGCGTTTCTTTTGTGTATTTTTGCAGCGCTTATCTGCCTGTGCTCGGGCTGTGTGTCGGAGCCGCAGAAGGAGGATGAAGAAAACGAGGAGACGGAATGTATGTTCACACAGGACGATTTTCTCACCGTGAAGGGCAATGCGCTCGTCAACCAAAAAGGAGAGACGGTGTTGCTTCGCGGCGTCAACCTCGGCGGGTGGCTGATCCAGGAGTGCTGGATGACACCCGTCGCGGGCGAGGACGGCGAATGGGGAAACCTTGACACCATTCAAGCGTTTGAGGCGGCGGGCTTTACCGCGGAGCAGATCCAAACCCTCTTTGAGACGTATCAGAACAACTGGATCACCGAGTATGACCTTGACATTATCCGCGAGGCGGGTGTCAACTGCGTGCGAGTGCCGTTCTGGTACCGCAACTTCATGACGGACGAGGCGGGCACGTGGATCGAGGAAGATCTCGACGAAAATCCCGGCTTTGAAAAGTTGGACTGGGTGATCCGCGAGGCGGGCAAGCGCGGCTTGTACGTGATCTTGGATATGCACGGTTGCCCCGGCGGGCAGAGCATGAACCACTGTTGCGGTACGGTCGGGCGCAAGGATCTTTATACCAGCGATACGTGTCGTGCCGCCATGAAAAAACTGTGGCTTGCCATTGCCGAGCGTTATAAGGACAACCCTATCGTTGCGGCGTATGATATTATGAACGAGCCGCAGAACAACAACGGTTTTCAAGATAAGCCCAACTACTTAAACGAGTGGTCGAGCGAGGCGTGGAACGAGACCAACGGCCTCTACCGCGAGATGATCGCCGCCGTGCGTACGGTGGATGCAAAGCACGTCATCAGCGTGGAGGGTATTTGGCGCGTTCGCAACTTGCCGTATCCCAAGGACGAGGGTTGGACGAATATGCTTTATCAACTTCACCTGTACGATTCCACGCCGGGATTTACCTCTCTTTGCAAGGATCTTGCCATTTACGGTGCGGAGAATGAGGTTGCGGTGTACGTCGGCGAGTTTTCCAACATGGACGGCATTGGCATTTGTGAGGAGTATAACGTCAATTGGACGACCTGGTCTTATAAGGGCGGAAAGGGCGAGATCGGCGACTGGTTCTGGTACTCCGCCGCACCCACGCCCGTGGTCCCCGGCGAAACTTCGTACGAGGAGGCTCTGCAACTTTGGGGCGAGGCTTTGCGCACCGAAAACGGCTTTCAAGCAAACGAACACGTGCTGGATACCGTGCGCGCGGCGATCGGCGCAGAATAAGGAGGACGTTATGCGCATCATTACCGTGGCAAGAGCCGCGAATTTCTTGCAGACGGGCGTTGGGGAGAGCCCACGGCGTACGATCTCGTGATCAATACGACCGAGGGCGACTTCAAGGGTCTGACCAAAGCGGCTGCCGCTTTCTTTTGCTCACGCACGCAAGATGATTAAAAGAAAAACAGACACTGCATTCGCGGTGTCTGTTTTGTGTTTGGACGCAATTTGCATAAAAGCGGCAGGGAAGAGCCCCACGTCTTCATATAATACAAAACAAAAACCACCCTGATGGGTGGTTTTGGTGTTATGGTGGACCTGGTGGGATTCGAACCCATGACCTCCGCGTTGCGAACGCGGCGCTCTCCCAGCTGAGCTACAAGCCCGTTTTTTGGCGCGGAATTAATCATAACACATTCCGCGCCGAAGTGCAAGGGGAAAATGCGAAAAAATTTTCGCTCTGCAAAATCTTAAAAATAATAGTTGTAGCCGTAGGCGGAAAGTCCACCGAGCACGAATTCGAAGAGGGCGGCAATCAGCAGGATGTATAGCGTGCTGAAGACGAGTCCCACGATGGAGCAGACGAGCCCCGCAATCGCCATACCGCGTCCCGTGCGGCAAAAGACTGCGGTGCACTTCTTTTTGCCGATGACGGAGAAGATGATGCCCAAGATCCCGCAGATAAAGCCGATGTAGCCCAGGCTCGAAAGCACGATGCTGCAGATGCCGAGCACCATGCCCGTGATGGCTTGCCCTTTTCCCTCGGGCGCAGGCTTGTAGTACGGGTTTTGCGCGTAGTAGTTGGTTTGCGGGGGAATTGCCGCCTGCGGAGGAATTTCGTTTTGCGGGGAGACTGCGGGCTCAGCTTGCAAGGGAGCGGCCGAAGCGTTCGGCGTTTGTTCACCGGGCGGAGGGGGTACCATGGAGCTGGGTGCGTTGAGATTTTGGTTTTGATCCATATCAAATCTCCTGTGAAAAAGATGTCGTTTTCTGCCTTTACTTTAACAAAAGAGGCGCACCTTGTCAAGAAGTGTGTGTTTTTGTGCGCGAGGGCTCTTGAAAAAGCGCGTTATATAGTATAAAATGATAATGTAAGAAAAAATACGCGAGGTTTTTGCCATGAAATTGCTTGAAGAGAGAATTCTGCGTGACAAGGTCGTACTTCCCGGTGGCATTTTGAAGGTGGACAGTTTTTTGAATCACCAGATTGACCCTGCCCTTATGCGTGAGATGGCGCGGGAGTTTTACCGCCTGTTTGCGGCGGAGGGAGTGACGAAGGTGCTCACCATCGAGGCTTCCGGCATCGGCATTGCCGTGCCCACCGCAGAGGAGTTCGGCGTCAACGTGCTTTTTGCCAAAAAGGCGAAGACCGCCAATCTTTCTCCGGAGGTATATACGGCAGACGTGTATTCTTATACCCACAAAACGCAGAACAAAATTTTCGTTTCCAAGAATTACTTGAATGAGAACGATCGCGTGCTCATCATCGACGATTTTTTGGCAAACGGTCAGGCGCTCTTGGGTCTTATGGACCTCGTGCACGCCGCCGGCGCGACCGTCGTCGGTGCGGGCATCGCCGTAGAGAAGGGGTTCCAGGACGGCGGCAAACTCGTGCGAGAAAAGGGCGTGCGCGTGGAGAGCCTTGCCATCGTGGACAAAATGGACGAGGACGGAAACCTTAAGTTTCGTGCACAGTGATTGAATTTTTTTGCCGAAAACGCGCGCCGAACGGCGCGCGTTTCCTATGTATTGTGTATGTTTTTTCGACGATAACAAGATTTTGTTGTGCACGAAAAAACACGCGTAAATACGAGGTTTTTCTTGCCGATTTTGACAAAAAATTCTCTTGACAAGCCTCTTGTTTGGTGTTATATTATTTGTGCATATCTTTTGCATTCACACAAATTTATTTGGAGGAAACAAACATGAAGAAATTTCTTTCTCTCATCGCGGTGGTCCTCGTTCTCGCTACTTGCCTGACTTTCTCCGTCAGCGCAGCTGAGAAGATTACCATCACCAGCGCCGCTTCCGATATGAAAGCTGCGAAACCTCAGGCAACTGCAGAATGCGCCGTTGAAAACCTTCGCGCCAACGTCGAAGGCGGTCTGTGGTACATGGGCGACGTCTCCGAGAAGTCCGACGACTCCGACGCTGCTCCCAACGAACGCTACCTGACCCTCGGCCTCGGCAAGGAAGCTGACATCACTTCCATCAAGCTCCAGTGGTACCAGGGCGGCGGCTCCGCTACCGACATCAAAGCCGAAAAGAACCGTGTTTACACCTACTATATCATGGCTTCCAACGACGGCGAAAACTACGAACAGATCTACCCGACCAATGCCGCATTTGCCTCTTCCGGCACCGGCGCCGACTTCGAAGAAGTCACTTGCTCCTTCAAGGGTGCAAAGTATGTCCGCGTCTACGGCATGGGTTCCACCGGTGATAAATCTGCTTCCAACAACAAGTTCTTCGCCATCCGTAACATCGAAGTTTACGGTAACCCCACCGGTAATGCAGGTGGTGACGCCGGCGCCAGCACTTCCAAGCCCGGCAACACCGGCTCCGGCAACTCCGGCTCCACTTCTTCCCCCAGCACCGGCGACTTTGAGAACGTCGTTATCTTCGGCACCGTCGCAGTTCTGTCCTGCGCCGCAGTCGTTGTCATTCGCAAGAAGATCCGCGAGAGATAAGAATTTCAATCATTGATTGATTTTTTACAGAGCGCACCATACGGTGTGCTCTGTTTTTTTGCCGCAGAGCCGCGCTTTGTCGCGCGGCGGGGGCTTTTGACGTCCCGCACCGCGCGCCCGCCAAAAAGGCGCGCATTTATTTTTGCATTTTTACAAACCCGCGTTTGCAAAAATAGATTGTTTATGTTATAATAACTCTAATTATAAGGGAAAGGAGGCTTTGCGGTGTCAGAAGCTCCTCGTCGTGAAGATCAGACTGCGGTGTTTCGTCGCAGCGTTTTGTCGTGGATCTTGGTCGGCGGTATGCGCGTCGTTTTGTTTCCCGTTACGCTTTGTTACATCGTTCTGGTCTTCCTTTGGTCCATGCCTTTTCGGATCCTGGACATGGTGCGCCGTGCGCGCCACCCCTTCCTCTGTGCAGACGCCCTGACGCGTTTCGTAGATGAAAAAGACCCCGCCGTCCGCTTTTGGGATCTGTACTGCTGCTTCCGAAATCTGTCTCTCTCCCGCACGGACAGTTTCTTTAACGCCTATTACGTGCGCCTCGTGCGTCGCGCGCATTCCGGCCCCGTTCGTACGGCACCGGACGGCATTCCCACACACCCCTCCGGCTGGTACCGAGAGGAGGGAAGCGAGCGCAAATTGGCCATGCTGTACCTGAAGTTCGTTTCCGCCTTGCCCAAGGTGTTTACCTATCTGCCGAGCCGCATTGCCGCTCGTCTGCGCCGCTTCGGCCGCGCGATGGAAAATTCTCATACCGCCATCGGCGGTACCGCGCGCTTTTTGCGCCGCCGCGCCGCGGTCATTTTGCCGCTCGTGCTTTTTGTGGCCGTGGGCTTCGTCATCGGTTTTTACGTGAATATGGAGCCGGTCTTCGCCGTGCGTGTCGGTGGGGAGACCATCGGTTACGTGGAGAGCCGTCAGGAATTGACGGAGGCCGTGCGCGAGGTGGAGAACAGCGTGTCCGCCTCTCTCGGTGCTTCGTTCAAGCTGCCGGAGAACATCTCCTTCAGCCTTTCGAAAAAAGTCAATCCAACCTATCTTTCCAAGGCAGAGCTTGTTGAGGCGCTTTCCGATTACACTACGGACTACGTGCGCGTCGGTTACGCCTTGTACGTGGAGGGCCGCCTTGTTGCCGCAAGCGAGAACGAGGGCAAATTGCGCATGCTGTTGGACGCGGCGCTCAAGCGCGCGCAGGACAGCACGAAAACAGAGGACATCTCCCTGCTTTCCGAGACGCGCATTCTGTACCAGAACTGCCCCGTGGAAGCATTTTTGAGCGATGTGGAATTGGAGGAACTTTTGCTTCCCGGCGAAGGGGAGGGCAGTACCGTCCTGAAACTTTCCGCGTACGAACAGAAGGTTCTTCCCGTTGCCAAGCGTTTGGAAAAAGGACAGGCATATTGCTACACCGTCACCTACGATGCCGCAACGGGCGAGAAGGCGGACGACCTTTCCCTCATCTACGGTCACTCCAAGGTGGAGGAGGCGGTGGAGGACATTGAGTTTTCCACGACCTATCGTGAGAGCGACACGCTTTACAAGGGTTCGCAGTATGTGCATCAAAAGGGTGTCAAGGGTCAAAAACTCATCACTTATACCGTCTATTACAACGGCGCTACCGAGTACTCGCGCGAGGTCTTGAGCGAGGCGACCTTAAAGGAGCCGATCGACCAAGTGGTGCTCATCGGCACCAAGCCCCTGCCGACCTTCGGCGGCGAGGACGGCGGCGTCTCCTCCGGCAAGATCTTCATCCCGCCGGTGTACGGTGACATTTCCAGTTATTTCGGCTTGCGTGACATGAACGGCGACGGTATCTTGGAGTCCGGTCACTCGGGCATCGACATTCCCGCGCCCAAGGGGACCCCGCTTTACGCATCCGGCGCAGGCATCGTGATGGAGGCGGGCCCGACGGGCAACTCCTACGGAACCGCAGTCAAGATCCTGCACGAAAACGGATTGACCACCTACTACGCGCACATGAACTCCGTCACCGTCAAGGTCGGTCAGCGCGTCAGCCAGAACCAGATGATCGGAACCGTCGGCACGACCGGTTACGTCACCGGCGCACACGTGCACTTTGAGGTGCGCATGCCCGGCGGATATCAGGTCAACCCGCTCAATTATCTCATCGGCTATTAAGGGTGAAAAAGTGCGGTACTCCGCGCATTTTTCGTTGACTTACACGTGTTTTTTGTGTTACAATAACTCTGAAAAGAGGACGTATGAAACGAGTATTGATGTTCACCTCCCTCAAAGGCGGTGTCGGTAAGACGACCGCCGCGAGCGCGATCGCCTTCGCACTTGCCTTTTTCGGTAAGCGCGTGCTTTGCGTGGACCTCGATTTCGGGGTGCGCGGGCTGGACCTCGCCCTCGGCGCGGAGAACAACTGTTCCGCAGACGCACTTGAGGTCATCACCGAGGGATACGACCCCGCTTCGGAGGCCGTGGAGGTGCAGGAGAACCTGTGGTTTCTGCCCGCGCCCGCCCTGTTCAATACCCGCGAAGTCTCCGAGGTGACGGCTACGCAGATCTCCCGTTTTCTGTCCCGTTGCCGCGCTTCGTACGACTTTACCATTCTGGACTTGCCCGCGGGCGGCGGGGAACTGTTTTTGCCTCTTGCCAAGAACCGCGAGATGGACTCCGCCGTGGTCGTCACCACCGCGGAGAGTGCCGCTCTTCGCGCCGCGGAACAGACCGGCTTCGAACTGCGCGCCGCAGGGGTGCAGGACATCAGCCTCATCATCAACCGTCTGGACGTCTCTGCACGCAGATCGAACAAGAGCCTCTTTGACATGGCAAAGGACGCCGCCATCGGCGTCGTCGGCGTCGTGCCGGAGGATGCGCTCGTCTCAAACGCTTACGACGCGGGCGTCGCACTGACGCGCTTGCCCGTCTCCGACGCTTCGCAGGCGTATTGGAACATTGCCGCACGCCTGACGGGCGTACGCGTGCCACTCTTCGAGGGGATCCTCAAGGGCAAAAAGCGCAGAAGATACAGCAAATAAAAAGGGAAAGGAAGAACGCTTATGGAAATCGTCATCATTGCACAGGATGAAAAGAAGGAATTGATGACCGAGTTTTGCATCGCTTATTACGCGACGCTCTCCAAGCATCACCTTTGCTCGACCGGCACCACCGGCAAGATCATCACTGAGGCCACGGGTCTTCCCATCGAGACTCTGCTTCCCGGCGAGGGCGGCGGCGTGCAACAGATCGCTTCGCGTATTTCTTACGACGAGGTGGATCTGGTCTTCTTTTTCCGCAACTCGTCCTTGGAGAACGAGTACAACGAGTTCGACCTCGCACTCATTCGCCTGTGTGACACCTACAACGTGCCGATCGCTACCAACATCGCAACGGCGGAGGCGCTCGTGCTTGCACTCGGCCGCGGCGACCTTGACTGGCGCCTGAATATGAAAAGCACGAAATAAGGCTTGAAATTTTGCAGAAGGTGCTTTGCACCTTTTTGGAAAGGATATATACGTTATGATTCAGAAACCCCGTGGAACGATGGACCTCTTGCCGGAGGTCACCCCGACTTGGCGCTTCGTGGAGCAGACTTGCCGCGACACCGCGCGCCGCTTCGGCTTTGAGGAGATCCGAGTTCCCACCTTTGAGGCAAGTGAACTGTACCGCCGTGGCGTCGGCGAGGGTACGGACGTCGTGCAGAAGGAAATGTACGACTTTTTCGACAAAGACGGCAGAAGCATGACCCTGCGCCCGGAAGGTACCGCAGGCGTTGCCCGCGCCGTGATCGAAAATTCGCTGTACGCGGGCGCCATGCCGCTCAAGCTGTCTTACCTCGTGTCCTGCTTCCGCTACGAATTGCCGCAGGCGGGTCGCAGCCGCGAGTTCTACCAGTTCGGCGTGGAGTGCTTCGGCGCATCCGACCCCAAGTGTGACGCGGAGGTTATTCTTTTGGCCGCGGAGATTTTCAAGGCACTTGACATCAAGGTGCGTCTGGAACTCAACTCCATCGGCTGCCCCGAGTGCCGCGCCAAGTATCTTGAAGCGCTGAAAGCGTATTTCGCCACGAAGACGGACGTGCTTTGCGAGACCTGCCAAGGCAGACTTTCCCGCAACGCCCTGCGCGTGCTTGACTGCAAGAGCCCCATCTGTAAGGAGGTTGCCGCAGGCGCGCCGAAGATCCTGGACTTCCTTTGCGAGGACTGCAAGGCCTCGTTTGACGCCACGTGCAAGACGCTCTCCGACTGCGGTTTGGAGTACACCGTCAACCCGCAGATCGTACGCGGGCTGGACTATTACCGCGGCGTGGTGTTTGAGTTTATTTCCGACGACATCGGTGCACAGAGCACCGTTTGCGGCGGCGGTCGTTACGACGGACTCATCGAGTCCCTCGGCGGGCCCGCGCTCCCCGGCATCGGCTTCGGCATGGGTCTTACCCGCATCATGCTTTGCCTCAAGGCCAAGCAACAGCAGGTTGAGCGTGCCACGCCCGACCTTTACATTGCCTCCATCGGCGACGGAGCACGCGACTTCTCCTTTTTGCTTGCGCAGAGCTTGCGTGAGCGCGGCCTGTACGTCGTAAGCGATATCGTGGGCAGAAGCCTGAAGGCACAAATGAAGTACGCCGACAAATGCGGCGCCAAGTTTGCCATCGTCCTCGGCGACGACGAGTTGGCAAACAAAGCCGCCCGCCTGCGCCCCATGCGCGGCGGCGACGAGGTGGAGATCGACCTTACCGATCCAGACGCTTTAATCTCTCTTTTGAAAGGGGAATGAATACTATGTATCGCACGGATTACTGCGGAACACTGACCAAAAACGACATCGGCCGCACCGTACGGGTTTGCGGTTGGGTGCAAAAACAGCGCGACCTCGGCGCGCTCATCTTCGTGGACTTGCGCGATCGCACGGGCATCGTGCAGCTCGCCTTTGACGTCAACGCCAACAGCAAAGAGGTTTTTGACCTCGCTTTCGGCGTGCGTTCGGAGACCGTCGTTGCCGCTACGGGCGTCGTAAGAAGCCGTGGCGAGGGCGCCATCAATCATGACCGCGCCACCGGTGAGATCGAGATCGAGGTGAAGGATTTTGAGGTGCTTTCCACCGCAGAGACCCCGCCTTTTGAGATCGTGGAAAACTCCGACGTGCGCGAGGAACTGCGTTTCCGTTACCGCTACCTCGACCTGCGTCGCCCCGATATTCAGAGAAACATCATCGAGCGTCATAAGATCGTCAAGCTTGCGCGCGACTTCTTCTCCGACAACGGCTTTTTGGAGATCGAGACGCCCATTCTCATCAAGTCCACGCCGGAAGGCGCGCGCGACTATCTCGTACCCAGCCGCGTGCATCCCGGTCACTTCTACGCTTTACCGCAGTCCCCGCAGATCTATAAGCAGATCCTGATGCTCTCCGGCTACGACCGTTACATGCAGGTTGCCAAGTGCTTCCGTGACGAAGATCTTCGCGCGGACCGCCAGCCGGAATTTACCCAGCTTGACCTGGAGATGTCCTTCGTCACGCAGGATGACGTTATGGACATCAACGAGCGTTTCCTTGCATTTTTGTTTGATAAGTACCTCGGACAGAAGCTGGAGCTGCCGCTTCTGCGCCTGCCGTATGAAGAGGCTATGGCGCGCTTCGGCTCCGACAAGCCCGATATGCGATACGAAATGGAGTTGTGCGACCTCTCCGAGACCGTGCGCGATTGCGGTTTCTCCGTCTTTTCCTCCACGGTGCAGGGCGGCGGTGCCGTTTACGGCATGTGCGTCAAAGGCGGTGCGGAGACCTACTCCCGCAAGGAGATCGACCGCCTGACCGAATTTGCAAAGACCTACAAGGCCCGCGGCCTTGCTTACTCCCGCCTGACCGAGGAGCCCACCTCCTCCTTTGCCAAGTTCCTGACTGACGCGGAATACGCTGCCGTTCTGGAAAAACTCGGCGCAGAGAAGGGGGATCTTGTGCTCATCGTGGCAGACGCCAAACTGCGCGTTGCGCAGACTGCACTCGGTGCCGTGCGTTGCCACGTTGCGGAAAAACTCGGCCTGTGCGATCCCAAGAAGTTCGCGCTTCTGTGGGTCACCGACTTCCCGATGTTCGAATACAGCGAGGAAGAGGACCGTTACATTGCCATGCACCATCCCTTCACCGCACCGCGTGACGAGGACCTGCCTTACCTTACGAGCGATCCCGCACGCGTCTATGCCAAGGCGTACGACATCGTCATCAACGGCAACGAGGCCGGCGGCGGCAGTGAACGTATTCACCGTCGCGACGTGCAGGCGCAGGTGTTCTCCGCCCTCGGCATTTCCGACGAAGAAGCAAACGAGAAGTTCGGCTTCCTCTTGGAGGCATTCCGCTACGGCGCACCGCCGCACGCGGGTCTTGCCTTTGGTGTGGACCGTCTGGTCGCCCTGCTTTTGGGTCTGGATGCCATCCGCGACTGCATCGCTTTCCCGAAGATGCAAAACGCCATGGAACTTATGAGTGCCGCCCCGGGCACCGTCCCGCAGAAGGCGCTCGACGAGCTTTCCATCGCTTTAAATCTCAAAGCAGACGAATAAACTCCTCTCTGGTGAGAGCCAGCAGGGGAACGTCAAAGTTTTCCGCCGCCCCGCAGATTTCTTGCGGGGCGGTATCTGTCAGTACCACCTCGCGCACGAGGTGCTTTGCCTCGGGGCGGGACAGGAAGGACGACAGTAAGAGCAACGCACAGTCACGCTCCCGCTTGTTGCCAAAATCCGCCGCGCGGCACACCACGGCAAAGTGGATACCGCAAAGTCTGTGCCCTTGCCACACGCGGTATCCGTCGCGCGCAAGGTAACAGATGCCGCACAGCGCAAAAAACGAGAGAAAAATGTAGCAAAGTGTTTCCATACAGTTTCACCACCTTTGCTTCAGTTTATGAAGGGAAAGAAAAAATCGTCACTTCCTCTTGACAGAAGGGGCAAAAGTAGTTATAATAAACCTCGTATCCGTAATCGTCCCACCCGCCAAAGAGCTTCTCTTCCGTACCTTTTATTTGTTTTAGCACATATAAAAAGAAAATAACAGGATAATATTTTGAGTCTGCAAAACCATGAAAAAAGACCTCTCCATGGTATAATGGATAAGAAGGCAACCTTTTTAAAATGAGACACACCAGGAGGATGATCCATGGAAAAGATCACTATCACAAAGGCATTGACAAAAAAGGAGTGACTCCCCATGACTTCTATATGGATCCTCCCCACCAGACTCCATCTCCCGAAGGAAGCCCGCATTCTATCGATCTCTCTCATGCCTATTCGCATAAACGTCAGAATCTGACCGGGATCGAAATCGCTCATTTATATGGTGAAAAAGGATGCATTGATGAGATACATATGGATTGACAGCAAAAAACTGGAAAGAATACTTTGAGTTCCTCGAAGAGTAAGAGTGATTGGCATAAAGTACAATGGTTTTCAGCATATTTTCGATAAAGATCCCGTAACCCCTTGTGGGGTCATTTACCAGCGCGTGCGTCACTGCGCCCACCAGTTTGCCGTTTTGCAAAATGGGTGAGCCGCTCACGAGTGATTGTTATTAGGGATAACAGATTTTTACTTGTGTTTCTACAAGAAGTTAGTATAATCAAAAATATAGGCTGAAGCCTAAATAATTTTATTGGAGCGTGCTGTTTGAAAAACACCAAATCCTTGGAGATTGTATTGTAAACGAGAGGTTTGCAAATACATTTCCGGCATTCCTCTCGTATTTTGGGCGTCAACAATATATGAAAGGATAAAAAATGAATAATTTGACGATACGTTTAGAAACAGAAAAAGACTACAGAGCAGTAGAAGAACTCACCCGCGAGGCATTTTGGAATGTCTACAAACCGGGGGCAG
>JAFYLE010000001.1 GCA_017537265.1 Clostridia bacterium
CTTCCAGTCGTCCGCACCGGTGAAGTACTCCACCGGATAGGGGTAGTTTATTTCCTTGAGATGCTGCCTGATTCCTTCCAGTTTCTCCGGCCAGAGGTCGCAGGCGACCTTGACCGTCGCCTTTTCCGGGAAATGGGCGAAACGTCTGAGCGCCGCGCCGCCGCGGGAACCCACGCCGATGACCGCGATACGGACGTTCTTTATCGGAGCCGCCCGAAAGTCGATCATGCTTTTTTGTCCCGGCTGACGTTCCGGGGTCGGAAAAGTGTAAGGTGCGACGTTTTCCGCCATGGCCGCCGTTGCAGCTCCGACCGCCAGCATGAAGAATAATTTTTTCATTTCCCGCTTGACTCCTGTTTTTGTGGATCGAATATTGTGCAAACTATTATTATTGCCCGAATTGCTTTTGGCTTTTATGATGCTGCATCGAATCATAATTGCGTTCGTTCTATGCTTTGCTGGTGGTATTATACGCCGTTTTTTTGAAAAAAGCAACTGATTTTTTGAAAAAATCATCAAAAAAACATAAAAAACTCTGAATTTGGTTCTGTTTTGTCGGTTTTTGGGGGTATTGCCCAGTCGTTGTGCTCCATCGTGTGTTCCCCGCCGCTTCCTCCGGCCGCCCCGGCAGGGGATCGTGTGTGCGGAATATGCGCCGACATCGCCGTCGGTCGATATCGCGCTTGCACGGCGGTTCCCGGATATTGGGTTTTTTGCACCGCCGGGCTTGTTTTTTCAGCGAACCGGACATATATTATAAAGTGTTCGCAGTCCTGTGGTGTAACGGTAGCACAAGTGATTCTGGTTCACTTTGTTGAGGTTCGAATCCTTACAGGACTGCCATTTTACTTTTAAAAGGCTGATCGGCGGCCTTGCCGCCTTTCGCGTCTGTTGCGGGCAAATCATGAAAACAAGTTTTCGATTTGCCCGCCCCAACCGCGCCAGCCCTGCTGGCGATCAGCCTCTTCCATTCCGTACTGTCAGTATTCTTTGATGGCGGTTGCCGCGCGGTTTCGCTTCGCTCTACCGCACGGCTCTGCGTCGCTTCGCACTGACGTGCTCCGCTCCTCGTCGAATCCTTCTTGTCACGACGCAGCGCGACAGCGCGAAGACGGAACAGGTCTGCTATTTTTTGCAAAAAACGCGATTTTTCACAGCGGCTCTGCCGCCGTTTCGCCAAAACGCCCGAAGCGTTCAAACTGTCGTTTGCGCCTCTGGCGTTTTTGTCTCCACGCTCCGCGTGGTGAAAAATCGCTTCCGGCCTGTCAGTATTCTTTGGCGGCGTCTACCGCGCCTTCGGCACGTATAAACCCGCTGGAGGTTTGCTCTGCTTGACGCAGGTTTCCCGAGGCGGACGCGGACTTACGCGAGGTTTACTCCCAACGCCGGGTGCGCGGTGTGTCGGCGCGGGATTTTTAGAGTCGGCGTATGTGCCGTTTGAGTGATCGGCGCGCAAAAAAGCGGCTCCCCGTTTTTAGAAGAGCCGCCGGATGTTCGCCTGCCGACGTGTTTATTTCACGCTCTGGTGGAGCGCGTTCAGATCGATTTTTTCCATGCGTTCCCTCTTGCCGAGGATCTCGATGAAATGGACTTCATCGGGACCGAAGCATTTGCCGACGATCCGGCAGCTCGCCTCGTAAAGCATCGGGTTTTTCCCGCGCAGGCGTTCCCCCCTGAGCAGCGCGTATTTGCCGCCGTCGGGGGCGGTTTTGAACTCGACGGTCAGTTTGTAGCCGTATACTTCGCGGAGTATGCGGGCGGCGGCATCGGTCCAGAAGTTCAAGTCGGCGCCGGGGAGCTGTTCGAGCGACAGCGCGGAGAGTACGGTATCCTCGCCGTCTATGGCGTAGAAG
>JAFYLE010000100.1 GCA_017537265.1 Clostridia bacterium
CTCGTGGTGCGGGAAAGCAAGGTCTGCACCGCCGCAGTGAATATCAATGTGCTCGCCGAGGTACTTGGAGCTCATTGCAGAGCACTCGATATGCCAGCCGGGACGGCCTTCGCCCCAGGGAGAATCCCACGCGGGCTCGCCCTCTTTCTTGGCCTTCCAAAGCGTGAAATCCAAGGGGTCGCGCTTTTTCTCGCCGATCTCGATGCGGGCACCGCTTTCAAGGTCGTCCACGTCGATCTTGGAGAGTTTGCCGTACTCCCGGAACTTGCGGGTGGCAAAATACACGTCGCCCTCGCTCTCGTACGCAAAGCCGCGTTCCACGAGCGTCTTGACGATGGCGATGATGGCGTCGATCTCTTCCGTGGCGCGGGGATGCACGTCGGCAAGTTCCACGCCGAGACCCTTGGCGTCGATCATGTACTCGGCAATATACTTATCCGCGACGGCTTTGATATCCGTGCCCTCTTCGGCGGCGCGGCGGATCATCTTGTCGTCCACGTCCGTGAAGTTCTGCACGAATTTGACGTTGTGACCGCGGTACTTAAGATAACGGCGCAAAAGGTCAAAGGTGACGAAGGGACGGGCGTTACCGATGTGGAAAAAGTTATAGACCGTCGGGCCGCAGGAATAGATGGTGACCGTCTGCGACTGCGGGACGAATTCTTCTTTCTGTCCGGTTAAGGTGTTGTAAAGTTTCATGCTTCTTTCTCCGAAGACGCGGCTTTTGTCGCCTCGTCCAGTTTTTGTTCCAATGCGCGGATCTTCACTTCCAGTCGGCACAGTTCCTGTGCAACCGGGTCGGGGACGTGGATCTGATCCATCTCCTCGGTGCGGGGGCGCATATTTTTCCTGTCGATGATGTGTGCCGGCACGCCGACGGCAGTGGAGTCGCCCGGCACTTCCGAAAGCACCACGGCACCGGCCGCGATTTTGGCTCCGTCGCCCACCTTGAAGGGTCCGAGCACCTTGGCGCCTGCGCCCACCATGACGTTGTTGCCGAGGGTGGGGTGGCGTTTGCCGACGTGCTTACCCGTACCGCCCAAGGTCACGCCTTGGTAGATCGTGCAATCGTCGCCGATAACGGCGGTCTCGCCGATGACAACGGCGCTGCCGTGGTCAATGAACAGACCGCGGCCGATCTCTGCGGCGGGGTGAATCTCAATGCCGGTCAAAAAGCGCGCCGCCTGGCTGATGGCGCGGGCGGGAAAATACGCCTTTTTCTTATGCAGGGCGTGTGCCACGCGGTGCAAAGCCACGGCGTGAAAGCCCGAATACAGAAGCGCCACTTCCGCGTCGCTCTTGGCGGCGGGGTCGCGCTCACGAATGGATCTGATGTCGTAACGGACGTCTTCGTACGTTTTCTTGATCAGTTTTTGATATTTCTTCAGGACGGAGGCAAGCTCTGCCTGATACTCTTCCGGTTTACGGTTCACTTCTCTTCTCCTTTGTTGCTGACAGACTGCATGGCTCTCTTCCATGCGGGGACGAATGCAAGCCCCGAGTAAACGGTACAGAGAATACACAGTCCGAGGAGAACGTAAGAGACGAGGTGACCTGCCTCTGCGGGAAGCAACATAGGCTCGAAAAAGATCCAAAGCACGGTCACGCACTGCACGAAGGTCTTGACCTTCCCTGCCGCGCGGGCGGCAAGCACCAGAGAACGGGAGGCGGCAAGCAGACGCAACGAGGTGACGGCAAGCTCTCGGAACAGCAAAATAACGGCGGTGGCGGCAAGCGGAACGTGCAGTTGTTCTGCCACAAGCCCGGACACGGACAGGCAGATGAGCGTCGCGAGAATGAGGATCTTGTCCGCAACGGGATCCAAAAACTTGCCGAAGTCGCTTACGGTACCGCTGGAACGGGCAATGGCTCCGTCAAGGAAGTCGGTAACCGACGCCACCAAAAAAACGACCGCGCAAAAAACGCGAGTCGTTTCGTCGGAAAATACGGAGAAAGAACCCAAAAGAAACACCGCCAAAACGGCCGTGAGGAACACACGCACCACAGTCAGAACGTTTGCCAAGTGTTTCACGCCTTTTCTCCTCTCAAATTCGTGCAAGAACCTTCAGTCAACGACCTCGCCGAGCAGGTCGTAATCAAAGGTCTCGGTGATCTTTACACGCACGAAATCACCCGGGGAAAGACGACGGGCCGAAGTGAAGTAGATACAGCCGTCCACCTCCGGTGCGAGGTACTGACTTCTGCCGCTGTAACACTCCGCGACGGGGTCAAAGCCCTCCACCAAAACAGGCAAGGTTTTACCCGGATATTTTTCGTTGCATTTAATATGTATAGTATATTGTGCTTCCATTAAATTGTCAAGCCTTCTTTGCTTGATTTCATCGGAAACTTGGCCCTCCATAGACGCGGCAACGGTACCCTCCTCCGGCGAAAACGCAAAGGCGCCGACACGCTCGAATCTCACCTCGGAAAGAAGGGCGCGAAGTTCTTTGTAATCCTCCTCCGTCTCTCCGGGGAAGCCGACCATGGCGGTGGTGCGAATGACGATATCCGGCATGGCCGCACGCAGACGCGCGACAGCATCCAAAATGACCTCCTTGCCGCCGTGACGGTTCATGACGGAAAGCACCTTGTCCGAGGCGTGCTGAATGGGCAGATCGATGTACTTTGCCACGCAGTCGTACGTCTTCATCACGCGGATAAGATCGTCCGTGATCTTATCGGGGTAACAATACATCAGACGGATCCAAGTGAACTTGAAATCCGTTGCGGTACAGAGTTTTTCCAAAAGTTCGGAAAGTTTGTATTCGCCGTAAAGGTCCAGACCGTAACGCGTGGTGTCCTGCGCACAGACGATGAGTTCGCGCACGCCGAGCGCGTACAAGTCGCGTGCCTCGTCGAGAACGTCCTCCATTTTGCGCGAGCGGAATGCGCCGCGGATCAACGGAA
>JAFYLE010000101.1 GCA_017537265.1 Clostridia bacterium
GTGGACACAGATGCTATTATAAGTTATGAGTTATGAGTTATGAGGTTCGCATTTGCTCACCGTTATGAGTTTGCTTCGCAAACGTTATGATATGATCGCCTTGTTTCTTCAAACTGTGCCGAAGGCACATCATAGCTTGGCGCAGCCAATCATAACTCTAAGCTCGCCGCAGGCGATCATAGTTGCGTAGTGTCCTTAAGGGCACTACGCTAACGAGATGGCTTTTTCTTTTTGCGATCACAGGGCAGGGGCGCGGGCAATAAGCCAAGACCCGATTTCCGCGGCGTGCGGAAAGCGGTCGGCAAAGGTCTCCTTGAGGGCGGCGCTTTTGTTCTACTCCCGTTCGCAAAGCAGCGCCATGAGCGGAATTCTGCCGACGACGAGAATGCAGGCGGCCGTGCCGAGCAGATAGCAGGCGGCAAAGACCGCCACCGCCCACAGGAAAGCGGCGCTCTGCGTCACGCAAACGAGCAGAGCGGCGCAGACGAGGACGCCGACAAAGGCCAAGATCGCCTGCTCCAGGAAGAAGGAGAAAAAGACGCGCAAGCGCGAGGCGCCCAGCGAGCGCAGGAGGGCAAACTCCATGCGGCGGGAATTGATGAGAAGCCAACTGATCACGAAGCCCAAGAAGCCCACGAGCACGAAGAGCACGGGGAACAAAACACCGGAGAAGCCGATATAACGCGAGAGCCCGCCGACGCCCTCCACAAAGCTTTGGTCATAGAGCAGAACGGCACTGCGGTTGCCGCGCAAGGAATTGACTTGGGTGAAGAGTTTTTCCTCCAGATAACCGCGAAACGCGTCCAGCTTTTGCGTATCCTTCAGCGTAAACGTGCAGGTGGAAAAGCGGGTGGTGAAATACAACACGCTTTCGGGTGAATCAAGCAGAGGATTGAAATACTCAAGCCGTCCGCCCTCGACGATCACGTCCTCCTTCCCCGTGACCAGATCCTCGTCAAACCACAAGGTCATGGGGGCGTAAATGTTGGCGTCGCTTCCCCGCTGATTGAAGGTGCCAACGATGAAGAGTTCCTTTGACTCGCGCACCTCCGCGGTGTTAAACAGATAACGAACGTTGACGGCGGCGGTGTCGCCGAGTTGCAGGCCCATGCGATCCAGAACGGAGCGCGGCACGAGGCACGGAACGACCTCACTGCGTTCGCTCTCTTCCGCGCTCGCCTTCGCTTTCGGCCTCGGCGCATAAGACTCCCGGAGCGAAGAGCAGGCGTCGGGATCCGACAAAAAGCTCTCGTCCCAGCCCTCAAGCCACTCGACCTCGGGCACGCCGGAATAGAGGAACTCCCCTGCCGCATCCAGTCGGTTCAGGGCAACGATCTGCGGCTGACGCAAGATCCAAGCCAAGCGGCTCTCCTCCGCGTAGGAACCGTAGCCGAAGGCGGGCATATCCGACGAGAACCAATACTGAAACCCGACGGAGAAACCCATGTCGCGCACCATGCCGCTCTTGTAGATGATGCGCGCGTGCTCGACCGGCACGGAAAGCGAGGCGCTTCTGCGACCGTTGAGACTGACGGCGCGACCGACGATCTCGCTGTCGCGGTACAGCGCGTCCATCTGCGCGCCCCAGCCGGAGGAGACGGAAGCCAGCACGCCCAAAAGCAGAGCAAGCACAAGCACCGCGGCAGGCACGATGGCACCGCGCAGGCCACTGCGACGCACGCTCAAAAGTGCAAAGCGAAACGCGCCCCCGCCAAAAAGCGAAGTGCCGCCGCGCGGCACGCGCACAAACAGTTTGCCCCGTTTGGGCACGCTCTGTCTGCGGGCAAAGCGCAAGAACACGTAACAAAAAACGAGGGAGAGCAAAAACACGAAGAAAAATGCGACGAGCGCAGGCCAGATGGGCGCCTCTCCCGCAGAGACCGCCTCGCGCACCACACCCACGGTACTCTCGCTGTAACGAACGTCCGCTGCGTACAAACCGCGCGCGACGGAAAGCGCCAAGTCGGTCATAAAGCGCAGGCTCACTCCGCCCGCAAGCGCACCCAAGAGTGCAGAAACCAAAGAAACTGCCACGGCACCCGAAAGAAGCCACAGGTTGACGTCCCTCGCGCTCGTGCCGAGGCTGATGAGCACGCCCACGTTCTCCCGCTGACGGCCCACGAACAGGTACGCAAACAACACAAGCACGACCGCAGCCCCGAGCACGCTTGCCGCGGTGACGGAAAGCGCCGTCGTCTTCATGGTCTCCAGCGGCTCTGCGGCGGCGGCATAGCCCTGGTCGAAGAGGGTGACGCGCGCGCCCTCGCCGAGAAGCGCACGAATGGCCTCGGTCGCCTCCCGTGCCGTCTTGTTATCCAGCACGGCGCGGCCGAGCGTGTAGCCGTAAAGCGCAGAGTCAAACCCGCCCTCGGCATCGCTCGTCCATACGTAACCGCGCATATTCTCCGGGACGGAGGCAATACCCACGATCTCAAGCGGGCGCGACGTGTCGCTCGGTGTAACGAGCAGACGGTTGTGGGGCTCGGACTTCAGATAATTCAAGTCCAGCGTGTCACCGAGGCCGAGGGCAAGCTTCTCGCAGACGTCCGCGCTGACCACGCAGACGCCCGCCTCCCCTGCCTTGGGGAAGCGCCCCTCTTCCAGGCGGAACACGTCCTGATGAAAGGCCTCAAGCGAGGCGACAGACGCGCTTGCGCTGACGGTGACGAAGCTGTTGGCGCGACGGTAAAACTCCGCGTATTCCAAAAACACGGGGTCAAGCTCCGAATCGGTGCTGTCCTGCCACGGCAAAGTCTCACAGCCCTCGTAAAAATCCAACACCGCAAAACGGCGATTGGAGGAATTGCCCGTGACGAACTTGCCGTGCAAGGTGTAGCGGTGACCGAACTCCGGCTTGAAGTCAAAGCCCATCATATCAATGATGACGGCCTTGGTGCCCGAGACGTCGCGCGCGTAATAAATACGGTTGGTAATGCCGGTGTAGCAACCGCTGTTGTTGACCGACACCTCGCCCAGCTGAATAAACTCAATGACCGCGTGGGAGGAAAACGGCGTCTCGTCCACGCGGCGGTAGCCTTCCACGTTTGCAAGGGTGCTGTCCGTGCGCTCCCACAGCTTGACGCCGGAAACGTCCTCGATCTTCGCCGCCTGCAGGTGCCCAAGCGCCTCGCGGGCAAAGGGGTCTGCCGCGTGCTCGTCGGGGTAATCCCCGCCCATGTACTCCACAAGCGCAATGGAGGTGTACGCCTCGTCCATGTCGGAGAGCGTGGCTTCGCAATACGCCCACATGCCCGCGCCGAGCGTCAGCGAGAGACACACGAAGAAGATGAGCGCGGCAAAAAGCGCCGTGCGCCCCTTGGCACGGACGACTGACAGAATTCCGTTTCGTAAGATCATTTCAAAACCCCGTCGCAAAGCTCGACGACCTCGTCCGCCGCGGCGGCAAGGTCCATGTCGTGCGTGACGATGATAACGCAGTAGCCCTCCTCGTGAGCAAGGCTCGTCAGAAGGGCGGCGATGTTCTCGCTGTTGGCGGTATCCAGGTTGCCCGTCGGCTCGTCGGCAAGCAGAATGCCCGTTCGCATACCGAGGGCGCGCGCAATGGCAACGCGCTGCTGCTCCCCGCCGGAGAGCATGGTGGGATAACGGTCCAAGGCCGACGCGGGCAGCCCCACGCGCGCAATCAGCTCGGCGGCTTTTTCGCGCGCCGCGCTCGGCTTGAGCCCCGCGAGTTCCATGGGATACATCACGTTCTCCGCCACGGTCAGAAGCGGAAACAGTCGGAAGGACTGGTAAATGACGGCGACCTTCTCCCGACGGAAACGCTCCGGACTCATCTCTGCGGTGGACACGCCCTCGCAGAGCACCTGACCCTCGGTGGGCAGATCCAATCCCGCCATCAAGCTGAGCAGCGTGGTCTTGCCGCTGCCGCTTTTGCCCACGACGGCATAGACACGCCCCGCCTCAAAGGAGAGATCGATGCCCTTGAGCGCCTCCACCTTTTGGTATTGCGTGCGGTAGGTGTAATGCACGTTTTTTACTTCGAGTATAGCCATAACGCTTCCTTTCCTTGCCTTTGCCGTATCCTTTGCCCTTCATTATACCACACATGCACGCATGACACAACAAAAAACGCCACCTTAAAGGTGGCGTTTTTGATTGGGTTAAGCTGCTTTAGCACCAGCCGCGCGCCTTGACGGCGGTGGCAACGCGGTTGATCGCCACGACGTATGCGGCGTCACGCATGTAGAGGTTCTTCTCCTGTGCAAGGTCGTAGATGTTCTGGAAGGCCTTGACCATGGCGGTCTCAAGCTTCTCCAGCACCTCTTCCTTGGTCCAGAAGTAGTTCATGTTGCCCTGAACCTGTTCAAAGTAACTGCAGGTCACGCCGCCGGCGTTGCACATGAAGTCCGGAATGAGCATGATGCCCGCTTCTTCGATGAGCTTGTCGCAGTCGGGGGTGGTGGGGCCGTTTGCGGCTTCGCAAATGACCTTGACCTGCTTGGAGATGTTCGGGAACACGTCGGGCGTGATCTGGTTCTCCAGAGCGGCGGGGATGAGGATATCGACGTCCTGGGCGATCCATGCGTCGCCGGGGAGCACTTCGTAACCGAGTGCAATGGCCTTATCCTTATCGATGCTGCCGAAGGAGTCCTTGATCTCGGCGAGCTCTGCGGGGTTGCAGCCCTCGGCCTTGCGGTAGGTGTAGGCAACCTTGTCAGCCATGTTCCAGCAGGAAACGGCAAGGACCTTGCCGCCGAGCTCGGCGTACAGACGTGCGGCGTATTCGCCGACGTTGCCGAAGCCCTGAATGCTGGCGGTGGTCTTGGTGATGTCGATCTTCATATTCTTCAGGCATTCACGCAGACAGTAAACAACGCCGTAGCCGGTAGCTTCGGTGCGACCGAGAGAGCCGCCCTGACCGACGGGCTTACCGGTGATCATGCCGGGGAAGCGCTGGCCGGTAACGGCTTCGAACTCGTCGAGCATCCACATCATGTGTTGACCGTTGGTCATCACGTCGGGAGCGGGCACGTCGATGTTGTAGCCGACGAGGCTCTTGAGACGACGGATGTAGCCGCGGCACAGACGCTCCTGCTCGCCCTTGGACATGGTGCGGGGGTCGCAGACCACGCCGCCCTTGGCGCCGCCGAGGGGGATATCCACAGCCGCACACTTCCAAGTCATCCACATGGAGAGCGCACGAACGGTGTCTGCGGTCTCGTGGGGATGGAAGCGGATGCCGCCCTTACCCGGACCGCGGGAGTCGTTGTGGATCATACGGAAGGCCTTGAACACCTTGGTGGTGCCGTCGTCCATCTTCACGGGGATGGTGAAATGGATCTCCTGACGATGCTGACGGAGCAGGTCGCGGGTACCTTGATCCAGATCCAGCATCTCCGCCACGCGATCGAATTGGATCTGCGCATTCTCAAAGGGATTGTAATTCTGGTTTGCCATAAAAGTAATCTCCTAAATTGGGTTTAGATACGAGTAATATCTGTTTACAGAATATACTTTTTTTCGCGTGATGTCAATAAAAAATTGCGTCTTTTTTGCGCGAAAACCCCTTCTTTTTGCCAAAAATTTTTGTCTTGTGCAAAACGCGGTAAGTATGTTATAATTTTGTGAAAATATTTTCAACCCATCCTTTTATTGTCACAAAAAATTCGGGAGAAACTATGGAACAGATCTTAAACCTTCTGGGAAGCCTCATCTGGCTGCTCGCGGGCGTCGGCGTGTTCATCGTCGGCATGAACTTTATGAGCGAAGCTCTGGAAAAAAGCGCGGGCGAAGGCATGAAGCGCCTGCTCGGCCGCATCAGCAACAACCGCTTTTCAGGCGTGGGCATCGGCGCGGGCGTGACCGCCATCATCCAGTCCTCCTCCGCCACCTCCGTCATGGTCATCGGTCTGGTCAACGCGGGCGTTATGACGCTCATGCAGGCCACTCCCATCATCATGGGTGCCAACGTCGGCACGACCATCACGGGCGTGCTCGTCGCGCTGAAGAACGACTACTTCAATATGCTCATGTACCTCTGCGCCTTTGCGGGCGTTATGATGGGCTTCTGCAAGAACGAAAAAGTCAAGCTTGCGGGTCTGCTCTGCAGCGGTCTCGGCCTCATCTTCGTCGGCCTCAACGTCATGAGCAGTGAAGAGGCCTTCGGCAGCCCCTTGGTGGAAGAACTGTTTCAAGGCATCTTTGCCACCGTCAACTTCCCGTTGCTTCTGATCCTCGTCGGCATCGTCTTCACGGCGCTCATTCAGTCCTCCTCCGCGGCAACGGGCGTCGTCATCGCCATGGTCGGCACAAACATTCTGCCTCTGGATCTGGCGCTGTTCATCATTCTGGGCGCCAACATCGGCACCTGCGTGACCGCGCTTCTTGCCGCCGTCGGCGCAAACGCCAACTCCAAGCGCGTGGCGCTCATCCACTTCACCTTCAACGTCATCGGGACCGCCTTCTTCACCGCGCTGGTGTGGATCTTCAAGGATCCGACCACTCTCCTGCTCACTTCCCTCTTCCCCGGCACGGACCCCATGAGCCTGCAAATGCGCGTGTCCTTCTTCCACGTCATCTTCAACGTGACGACAACGCTTCTGCTTCTGCCCTTTGTCAAGCAACTGGTCGCCTACTCCAAGCGCATCATCCGCGACCGCGAGACCGAGGCCGACGCACTCTGTCTCAAATACGTGGACGACCGCCTGCTCGCCACCCCGCCCGTCGCACTCATGCAGGTCAAAAAAGAGATGGACTATATGTTCTCCCTCGTGGAGGAAAACATCACCCGTTCCTTCACTGCTCTGACGAGCGCCGACTTGAAAGACGAGGAGACGATCGTCGCAAACGAGGCGATCATCGACTTTACCAACGGCGCACTTACCAAATTCCTGATCAAGCTCTCCGCAAACGTGGAGGAGCGTGACGAACGCGTCATCGGCTCCTACTTCCACGTGCTCAACGACCTGGAGCGCGTCGGCGACCACGCGGAGAACTTCTTTGAGATCGCCGCGGAAATGGCAGGCAAAAAGCTGTCCTTCTCCGAAAACGCACAAAAGGACATTTCCGAAATGGCAGGCAAGATCCTGCGCATGCTCGCCATCTCCAAGGACGCCTTTGACAACCTGAACAAAACCGGCCTCGGCGAACTTGCCGCGCTGGAAAACGAGATCGACGACACCAAGCGCACGCTGACGGCAAACCACTTTGCCCGTCTGGCGGAGGGCAACTGCAACATGGAGGTCAGCCCCTATTACTCCTCCTCCATCTCCCGCCTGGAACGCGTGGCAGACCACCTCGTCAACGTGGGCTTCAGCATCATCAACCCCGTCGGCAGCCAAAAAGGTTGACCCGTACGCGCCCGCTGACAAGCGGGCGCGCTCTGCATTTCAACCCCTGCGAGGAGACTCTATGGACCGCAAACTTTACACCGCCTTTATAACCCTCTTAAAACGCGAGCTCGTACCCGCCATGGGCTGTACGGAGCCGATCGCCGTGGCCTACGCCGCCGCCCTCGCCGCACGTCAACTGGGCGCGCTTCCCGAGCGCGTGGACGTCTGCGTGAGTGCCAACATCATCAAGAACGTCAAGAGCGTCGTCGTGCCCAACACGGACGGGCTCGTCGGTCTTCCCGCCGCCGCGGCGGTGGGCGTGATCGCAGGCAGACCCGAGCGCGAGCTCTTGGTCATCAGCGAGGTCAGCGACGAGCAAAAGGCGCGCGTGGCCCGCTACTTGAACGAGGCTGAGTTTACCGTGCGCGAGTCGGACTCGGGCGCAGTGTTTGACATTTGCATCACCCTGCACGCAGGGGAGCACACCGCCTCCTGCCGCATTGCGGAGGACCACACGAACGTGGTCAGCATTCAAAAAGACGGCGTGACCCTCTTCAACCGCGAGACAGACGGCAAACAGGCGCAGACAAGCGACGAGCGCACCCTTCTCTCGGTCGAGCGCATCGTGGAATTCGCAAACACGCTTGACGTCGCAGACGTCAAGGAGATCTTCGACCGCCAGATTTCCTGCAACATGGCCATTGCCGAGGAGGGCCTCGCGCACCCCTACGGTGCGCGCATCGGGCAGGTGCTTTTGCAAAGCACCCCCTCCCCCGACGTCGTCACCCGCGCCAAGGCCTACGCCGCGGCCGCCTCGGACGCGCGCATGGGCGGCTGTGAAAAGAGCGTCGTCATCAACTCCGGCTCGGGCAATCAGGGCATTACCGCAAGCGTGCCCGTCATCGTCTATGCGCGCGAGCTGAAAACCGACGACGAGACGCTCTACCGCGCGCTTGCCGTCTCCAACCTCATCACCCTGCACTTAAAGAGCGGCATCGGCCCGCTGAGCGCCTACTGCGGCGTCATCAGCGCGGGCTGCGGCGCCGCGGCGGGCATCGCCTACCTCTACGGCGGCCGCCTCAACGAGATCGCGCACACCGTAGTCAACGCACTCGCCATCAACTCCGGCGTCATCTGCGACGGCGCAAAAGCAAGTTGCGCGGCGAAGATCGCCTCCGCGGTGGAATCGGGCATCCTCGGCATGCGAATGTTCCAAAACGGCAGTCAGTTCTACGACGGCGACGGCATCGTGAAAAAAGGTGTGGAAAACACCATTCGAAGCGTCAACCGCCTCGCGGGCGTCGGCATGCGCAAGACCGACGCGGAGATCATCAAGATCATGCTTTCCTAAATCAAAAAAACATTTTTTGTGACTGTGATAACAAAAACGGTGCGAATGATTGCCTCACAAGACAAAAAAAGGAAGCGCGAAATTTTCGCGCTTCCTTTTTTACTGTTCTGAAACGTGCACCTCTTGCGAGGGCTCTTTTTTGGGGCTTACGCTCTTTTGCGAATGTTCAACAGGCGGACGACGACGGGCGAGAGCACGATGTTAAACACGAGCTCCGCCAGGAAGTTGACCCCGACAAAACCGACGACGACATACTCAAAGGTGGAGGAAAAGCCTGCATCAACGCCCCAGGAGGCCACGGTGTCAAGGAAGAACACCACGGTGCCGAGCAGGAAAATGCCCGTGTTGACCAGGGGGCAGACAACCGCCGCGCAGACGGTGGCAAAATAGCGGTTCTTCTTTGCCAGAGCGGCGTAGACCAGACCCGCGACCAAACCGCAAAGCGCGCCCTTGACGAGCACCGTCAACACCGTTCCGAAGACGGAGATGGACATGAACGCCTGGGTATCGGGCTGGAACAGCACGACCATGCCGAACACGAAGCCGAGCCAGGTGGAAACACCCACGCCGCAAAGCGCCGCGCCGAGCACGATGGGCACGAGCACGAGCGAGACGGAAAAAATACCGAAACGAATAAACTGTCCCGCAAGTTGCAGCACGATCACGAGCGCGGTCAGAATGGCGGCAAGCACCATCTTTTCCACACCGGCGTTTTTGCGAGTCATGGACATAAAACACCCCTCAAGCAAATCATTTTTTGCAATTATAGCATTCGAAAGGCCTTTTTTCAACACCTTTACAAAACTTTGTCTGCTGTGTTAAAATAGAAAAAAACACCTTGAGGAGAGCGCATGAGTTTTACGAGTTACGAATTCATCTTCTGCTTCTTGCCGCTGACGGTACTCGGCACGGCGCTTTTGTCGCGCCTGAAAAACGGCGTTTACAAAAAACTGCTGCTCATCGCCCTCTCCCTCGTCTTTTACGCATGGGCAAGTCCCGCGGCGACTCTGTGGCTTCTCGCTTCTGCCGCCGTCACCCACCTCTTTGCCCGCCTGATCTTCAAAACGGCTCGCGAGCACGCCCTCGCGCGCAAAGCCCTGCTCGGCGCGGGCGCGCTGTTCCACGTGCTGTTTTTGTGCTTTTTCAAATACATCGACCTCTCCGCCCTGCGCGCGAGCTTGGGGGACACGCTCTTCCTCTTCGTGCCGATGGGGGTGTCGTTTTTTACCTTCCAGTTCATCGTGCACCTCGTTGAGGTCTATCGCGGAAAAGACGCGCCGAGTTCTCCCTTGGACTTCCTGCTCTTTGCGACCTTCTTCCCTTACCGCACCATGGGGCCGATCATGTCCCACTCCGCCTTTGCCGCCGAACTGGCACGCGTTGACGCCCTCAAGCCGAATGCAAACGAGCTCGGGCGCGGCATTTACCAATTCGTGCTCGGCATGACCAAGAAACTCGTGCTTGCCGACACCGTCGCCACGCTTGCAACGAACGGCTTTGCCCTCACGGGCAACGCCTCCTTTGCCGCCGCGTGGGGCACGGCCCTCGCCTACACCTTCCAGCTCTACTTTGACTTTTCCGGATACTCCGACATGGCCTGCGGCATCGGCCGTATGCTGAATCTCCCCCTGCCGCAAAACTTCGATTCCCCCTACAAGTCGGAGAGCGTCTCCGTCTTCTGGCGCCGCTGGCACATGACGCTCGGCCGCGCGCTGACCACCTCCGTCTATATTTCCCTGGGCGGCAACCGCCGTGGCATTCTCCGCACTTGCCTCAACCTCTTTGCCGTTATGGCCGTCTCCGGCATCTGGCACGGCGACACGGTAAACTTCCTCATCTGGGGCTGTGCGTACGGACTCATTCTTGTCTTTGAACGCCTCTGCGAAAAACCCCTTTCCCGCATCCCCGCCCCACTGCGCAAAGGACTCACCTTCCTGACCGTGCTCACCTTGTGGGTGCCGTTTCGGGCACCGACCTTTGCGGGCGCGCTTCGCATCTGGCGCGGCATGCTCAACGTAACAAACCTCGGTCTCGGCCAATTTGCCGCCATCTGTCAAGACAACATCATCAGCCTGCCCTCCGCAGTCGCCATTCTCTACGGCGCCGCCCTTCTCGTCCTTTGCACCGTGCTCGTCTTCTGCTTCAAGAACACCCACGAAAAGACAGACTCCATGCGCTTTGATACGAAGACCGCGCTTCTGCTCGCGCTGCTCTTCTTCCTCTGTCTGATCCATATGTCCCGTGCAAGCGTGTTCTTGTACGAGAACTTTTAAGGAGGTACGGCCATGAAAAAAGAGCTTTCCCCCCGCTCGTTCCTGATCAGAACGCTCGTGCTGACCCTTGCCGTACTGCTCTTCTTCGGCGCGGTGATGTTTGCCGTGGATCCCTACCAATTCTACCGCAAAACGCAAGGCCACGTGCTGGACGTGCGCTACTCCACCCCCGGCATGATCAAACACTTTGACTACTCGGCGGCGCTCATCGGCTCCTCCATGTGCCAGAATTTTGACATGGATCAACTCGACGCCCTCCACGGCGGCGAAGTGCTCAAGCTCACCAAGGGCGGCATGACCGCGAGCGAGAGCCTGCTCGTTCTGCGCTGGCTTGCCGAGGCAGGCAAGGCAGACACCGTCTACCTCGGACTCGACATGACCCGCTTCAACGAGGGCGCGGCGGACGAATACTACCCCGCCTACTTTGCAAACGACGACGCGTCCGACGACTGGCGCTACCTCTTCGGGTACGAAGCGTGGATGCGCTACCTCCCGCTGAACACCGCCGTGCTTGCCGCAAACGCGGCGGGCATCCGCCTCCCCTCCTTCATCTCCGAGAAGTCCGACCCCGACCTCGTCGGCCGTTGGATGGAACGCTACAAAAACGCCTTTCTCGGCGAGGAGGCACTCGTGGAAAACTACCTGAACGGCAAGGGCGGAGTCAGCGCCCAGAACACGGACGGCATGTACGAGAGAATGGTGCGCGGACTCGACGACTTCCTTAAGCAAGAGCCCTTTGACCCCGACACCACCTACTACGTCTTCTTCAGCCCCTACTCCGCGCTCTACTGGGCGCACACCGGCCGCGAGGGCTCGCTGGACGCGCTCTTAAAATTCCGCACCCACTTCTTTGAAAAAATGCGCGGCTACGAAAACGTCGTCGCGCTCGACTTCCAGGCGATGGACGAGACGCGCAACCTCGGCCTCTACAAGGACCTCTCCCACTACCACGAGGACGTCAATGCCCTCATGGCGGAGGGCTTTGCGAGCGGTGCATACCTTGCAACAGACGAGGCGGTGGAGAAAAACAACGAGACGATCCTGCAAAACGTCGCCGAACTTCGTGAAAAATACCCCGCGCTCAACGAAGCGCTGTAAGAAAAAAAGACCGTTAGATACGACGGTCTTTTTCTTTGCGCTCGATGCGCGCACGCAAGAAGCGGCGTGACAAAAACAAAACCGCGGGAAAGAGCGCGACGAGCGTCGCAAACGCGAACACCAACGCGCCGATGAGTACGTTTTGCAAAAAAATCCCCTCCTTTTTCTCAAAGATACGAAAAAGAACGCAAAAAAATTGCCAAAACGCGCGCAAAATGTGAGTTTGTCACATTGCAAACCGAAATTTTGTGGTATAATAAGCCCAGAACAAAAAAGGAGAACAGCTGATTTGAACATTGCCTTTTTCGATACCAAGCCGTACGACCGCCCCTCGTTTGATCGCTATGCGGAAAAATTCGGCGCAAAGATCAAGTACTTTGAATCCCGCCTGACGGAGGACACCGTCTCCCTTGCCAAAGGGTCCGACGCCGTCTGCGTCTTCGTCAACGACACGGTCAACGCCGCCGTCATCGACGCGCTCACCGAGCTCGGCGTAAAGGTGCTTGCCCTGCGCTGTGCGGGCTTCAACAACGTGGACATGGCGCACGCGCACGGAAAGCTGCACGTCTTCCGCGTGCCCGCCTACTCGCCGTATGCGGTCGCAGAGCACACGATGGCACTGCTTCTGACCTCCATTCGCCGCATTCACAAGGCGTATATCCGCTCGCGCGACTTCAACTTCTCCCTGCAGGGGCTGACCGGCTTCGATCTGCACGGTAAGACCGTGGGCATCATCGGCACGGGTCGCATCGGGCGCGTGTTTGCAGACATCTGCCGCGGCTTCGGCATGAAAATCCTCGCCTACGACAAATTCCCCGCAAAGGACTTTGCCGACGAAGACTCCGTAAGCTACGTCACGCTCGACGAACTCTTTGAAAACAGCGACATCATCTCCCTGCACTGCCCCCTGACCGACGAAACGCACCACATGATCGACCGCGACGCCTTCGACAAGATGAAAAAAGGCGTGGTGCTCTTAAACACCAGCCGCGGCGCACTCGTGGATGCCGAGGCCCTGCTGGAAGCCATCAAGGCGCGCCGCGTCGGCGCCGCCTGTCTGGACGTGTACGAGGAGGAGGCAGACCTCTTCTTCGAGGACAACTCCGGCCACATTCTGGAGGACGACACCCTCGCCCGCCTCATCTCCATGCCGAACGTCATCGTCACGAGCCACCAGGCGTTTTTGACGGAAGAGGCGCTCGATGCCATCGCCGCCACCACGCTGGAGAACATCTCGGGGGCACTTTTGAAAAACAGCTTCCAAGGCGAACTTTGCTACCGTTGCGGCTTCGTACAGGACTGCAACGACAAGCCTTGCTTCTAAACTTATTTCAAGGAGAGCTTTTATGTTTGTTTCCGACACCATTCACTACATCGGCGTAAACGACCGCAAGATCGACCTGTTCGAGGGTCAGTACGTCGTGCCGAACGGCATGAGCTACAACTCCTACCTCGTGGAGGGCGAAAAACTCTGCGTCATGGATACCGTGGACGCCGCCTTCACCCACGAGTGGCTGGAAAACCTGCGCGCCACCCTGAAGGGCAGATCCCCCGACTACCTCGTGGTACAGCACATGGAGCCCGACCACTCCGCAAACGTCCTCGCCTTTGCAAACGCCTATCCGAAGGCCGTCATCGTCTCCTCGCAAAAGGCCTTCGCCATGATGAAAAAGTTCTTCGGCACCGAGTTTGAAGATCGCCGCATCGTCGTCGGTGAGGGCGACACCCTCTCGCTCGGCGGCAGAAGCCTGCACTTCGTCACGGCGCCCATGGTGCATTGGCCCGAGGTCATCGTGACCTACGACGACTTAGACAAGGTCCTCTTCTCCGCCGACGGATTCGGCAAATTCGGCACCCCCGACACCGACGAGGACTGGGCGTGCGAAGCGCGCCGCTACTACATCGGCATCGTCGGAAAGTACGGCGCACAGGTGCAGGCGCTCTTGAAAAAAGCCGCGACGCTGGACATTGAGACGATCTGCCCCTTGCACGGCCCCGTGCTGAAGGACAACCTTTCCTACTACCTCTCGCTGTACGACACTTGGTCGAGCTACCGCGCCGAGGACGAGGGCGTCGTCATCGCCTACACCTCGGTCTACGGCAACACGAAAAAAGCCGTGCTTCTTCTGGCGGAGGAACTCAAGCGCCGCGGTTGCCCCTCAGTCAGCCTCTTTGATCTCGCGCGCTGTGACATGGCGGAGGCGGTGGAAGACGCCTTCCGCTACTCCAAGCTCGTGCTTGCCACCACCACCTACAACGCGGAGATCTTCCCCTTCATGCGCACCTTCCTCTTCCACTTGAAGGAGCGCAACTTCCAAAACCGCACCGTTGCCTTCATTGAGAACGGCTCCTGGGCACCGATGGCCAAAAAGGTGATGCAAAAAGAACTGGAGTCCTGCAAAAACCTCACCCTTGCCAAGCACTCCGTCACCGTTCACTCCGCGTTGAACGAGGAGAGCACGCAGGAAATCCGCGCGCTCGCCGACGAGCTGTGCGCCGAGTACCAAAACGCCGAGTCACGCGGCGGCACGGACTTTGCCGCTCTGGACAAGATCGGCTACGGCCTCTACGTCGTGACCACCCGCGACGGCGGACGCGACAACGGACTGATCCTCAACACCGTCACTCAACTGACCGACAGCCCCAAGAAAATCGGCGTGACCGTCAACCGCGAGAACTACTCGCACCACATCATCAGCCGCACCAAAAAGCTCAACGTCTGCTGTCTTACCACGGACGCGCCCTTCAAGGTCTTTGAAGTCTTCGGCTTCGCTTCCGGCCGCGACACGGACAAGTTTGCAGACTGCACGCCGCAGAGAAGCGAAAACGGCCTTGTCGTTCTGCCGCGCTATCTCAACGCCTACTTCTCGCTGGAGGTGGAGGACGAGGTGGACCTCGGCACACACACGATGTTCATCTGCCATATCACGGAGGCGCGCACCCTCTCCGACAAGCCCTCCATGACATACGCCTACTACCACGAGCACGTCAAGCCGCGCCCGAATGCAACGAGCGGCTGGGTCTGCAAGATCTGCGGCTACGTGCACGAAGCACAAGACCTTCCCGCGGACTTTATTTGCCCCCTGTGCAAACACGGGGTTGACGCTTTTGAAAAAATCCAATAAAATAAGATGTCTGCTGTGTCAAACACAAAATTTTACGTCTGCAACTTGCACGGGGTGTGGAAGACCGCACTCTCGCAAAACGCCTGACCTCTTACTATACTATAAAGGAGAATTGCCATGAAATACGTTTGCGAACTCTGCCTCTGGGAATACGACCCCGAAATCGGCGTGCCCGAAGAGGGCATTGAGCCGGGCACCGCGTTTGAAGACCTGCCCGAGGACTTCGTCTGCCCGCTGTGCGGCGCAGGCAAGGAAGCCTTTTCCCCCGCCGAATAATTACCTCGGGGAACCCTTCCCCCACCCGTTAGGAGACATCTATGGAACTTGCCTTACTCACCGCGCTCGGTGTCGGACTTGCCACGGTCTTCGGAGCGTGCATCGGTTTTTGCTTCCGCAAGATCTCGCACAAGTTTTCCGACGTCGTGCTGTCCTTTGCCGCGGGCGTCATGCTGGCCGCGGCGGTACTCGGCCTCATCATTCCGTCCATTGAATACGGCGGCGGCGCGGCGGGACTTCCCGTCACGATCGTCGGACTCTTCGTGGGCGCGTTCGGCCTGTCACTGCTCGACAAGCTCGTGCCGCACATTCACAAATTCATCGGCGAGGAGGAGGAACACACCTCCCACGCCAACCTCTCCCGCGTGTTGCTCTTTGTGACGGCCATCGCCCTGCACAACCTGCCCGAGGGCATCGCGGCGGGCGTGAGCTTCGGCGGTGAGAACACTACGCAGGCACTCTTGATCGCGGGCGGCATCGCCCTGCAGAACATTCCCGAGGGCATGATCATCATCGGGCCGATGCTTGCCGCGGGCGTCAGCACAAAGAAGACTTTTCTGTGCGCACTTGCCACCGGCCTCGTGGAGGTCGTGGGCGCACTCTTCGGCTACTTTGCCGTCAGCCTCGCGCAGGCCGTTCTGCCCTTCGCCCTTGCCTTTGCGGGCGGCACGATGCTCTACATCATCAGCGACGAGATGATCCCCGAGACCCACGCACAC
>JAFYLE010000014.1 GCA_017537265.1 Clostridia bacterium
CAAACGAAATTGACCATTGTAGGGCGGTGCCTTGGTGCCGCCGCAACAAGCGTCTAAATCTTTCAAAACGGCGGGAGCAAGCCCCCGCCCTACGGTGTTTGCGGTAATAATTTTGTTACTGCATATCCATAACAACAGACCTACAAATCAAAATTTGAAAATTAACGTACCATCATAAAAAAGCAGAGGAAGAAAATGAGAAGAAAACCGGAATTATTGTCTCCTGCGGGCAATTTTGAAAAGATGAAGGCGGCCATTGCCTACGGCGCGGACGCGGTGTACCTTGCGGGTCGCCGCTTCGGTATGCGTTCGGCGGCCGACAACTTTGACAGCGAGGAGCTTTGGGCGGCCATTGCTTACGCCCACGAGCGCGGCGTGCGTGTGTATCTCACGGTGAACACCATGCCCCACACCGACGAATATCCCGCTCTGCGGGAGTTTTTGTCCTCCCTTCGTGGTTCCGGACTTGACGCCTGCATCGTGGCCGACCTTGGCGTGCTGATGCTGGTGAAGGAGATCCTCCCCGAGGTAGAGATCCATATTTCCACCCAAGCGGGCATCGTCAGTCCCGAAAGCGCCTTGGCTTACGTGTCTCTTGGCGCAAAGCGCGTGGTGCTGGCGCGCGAGTTGAGCCTCCCCGAGATCGCCGCCATCCGCGCGGCACTCCCCGACGAGGTGGAGATCGAGGCCTTCGTCCACGGCTCTATGTGTGTGTCTTACAGCGGACGGTGTATGCTTTCCCAGTTCCTCACGGGACGTGACGCCAACCGCGGTGCCTGCACCCAGCCCTGCCGCTGGAGCTACCATCTTGTGGAGGAAAAGCGCCCCGATCTGCCCATTCCCATTGAAGAAAACGACCTTGGAACCTTTATTATGTCCTCCAAGGATATGAACACGCTTGGTATTATTCCGGAGCTTATGGAAAGCGGCATCGACTCCTTCAAGATTGAGGGAAGAATGAAGAGTGCCTATTACACCGCCGTGGTGACCAACGCCTACCGTATGGCAATGGATGCCTACGCCGCCGACCCTGCCGCTTATGCCTTTGACGAGGCGTGGGGCAGGGAGCTGGAGAGCGTGTCTCACCGCGAATATTGCACGGGCTACTATCTGGGTCTGCCCCACGACGAGGCGCAGCTTTGCACGCAGGATGGATACATCCGCGAGAAGGCCTATTTCGCCACCGCCGAGGATCGCGAACTGCCCGAATCTCTCCGCGGCGAGACGGACATCTATCCCTTCATCCAGCGCAACAAGGTGAAGGTGGGCGACGGCGCGGAAATTATCTCGCCCCGAAAGGTGGGATCCGCCTTTGCCGTCACCGAGCTGTTTGACGAAAACGGCGCCCCCATCGAGTCCGCCCCCCACCCCGGTCAGAAATTCTTCTGCCGCGTCCCCTTTGAGGTCAAACCCGGGGATATTATGCGAGGACAGTAAAGATTTCAAATTTTGATTTACCGGTGGGTTACGGGAGAGGGAGGGCTCTGCCCTCCACCCGCAAACTTTAAAAAGTTTGATCAAACTTTTATTGCATTTGGTTCGCGAGTTAGTCATTTTGAAGCCTTCTCGCGCGCGAGAAGGCGAGGGCGCACGAGTCCGTCTGAGAAAGAATGCTCGCATTCTTTCGCTGACGGTCACGTGCTGCCAGACAAACGCTAAAGCGTTTGTCGGGCTCAAAATGACGCAAAATTTAGCGAAACCCATTTACAAAAGTTTTTGCGGAGCTTTTTTTAAAAAGCGACCTCTTTCGTTGAGAGTTCTTGTG
>JAFYLE010000015.1 GCA_017537265.1 Clostridia bacterium
GACAGGTTCGTCCGGTACGACCTCTACTGCAAAAACCAGGACGGCAAGCGCTTCATCGTGGAGATGCAGAACGGCAAGCAGTCGAACTACGCCGACCGGCTGCGGGTCTACACCAGCCTCGCCACCGTGCATAACTGGGACAAGAAAGACAAGAAGTATGAACACGTACCGAAGATATACTCCTTTAACATAATGAGTTACGATATGCCGGAGTTCAAGGGGAAGAAACGTTTCTTCTCAAAGATTTACCAAAAAGATGACGACAACGACATTTTTTCAAAAAACATTGTTTACTATTTCGTTGAATTGAGTAAATTTGCCGCGCAATTGGAGACGCTTGACATGAGCGACGAGCGCAACCGGATACTCTACATGTTCACCAACGTGGTGTACCTGCAGAAAGACGAGGTCAACACTCTGACGCCCATGCAGATGCGTTTCTATGAGGAATGTCAAATCAACAATTTCACCGATATGGAAAAGCAGGATTATGTCAAGAGTCTGATGGAGTACCCCAGCGTGCAAGAGATGATGGAGTGCGAGCGCGCGGAGGGAATTCAGATCGGCATCGAGCAGGGCCGCGAAGAAAGGACACGACAGCTCGTCCGCAAGATGCTCGCCGAAGACCTCGACCCCGACCTCGTGGCGAAGATTTCCGGCCTGTCGGCGGAGGAGGTGCGGGCGATGTCGGCGGAGGCCTGACGGCCGCCGCGGGCCGACCACCCCGGCCTTCGGCCACCCCTCCTGAGAGGAGGGGAATGTCTCGGGACCGGTGCTGTTTGCGGGGGTGAGGGGGCGGTCCTCTCCGGCTCTCCATGATGTTCCGGCTCCTGAGCCGAGACTGTTTGCGGAAGCGATTGGGCATTGCTCTCCGGCAGCGCGTGGTGGTTCGGATCTTTGGTCGGGGCGGCGGCGGCCACCGAACTGGCGAGAGTTGCCGGAGAAGGATGCACCGTCTTCCCACAGACGTTAACGACCCCGAGACATTCCCCTCCTTCAAGGAGGGGTGCCCGAAGGGCGGGGTGGTGCGTCCGCCGGCGCCGCCAGGCGGCGGCCACAAACACCCGCCAGGCACCAGCCACTCTCGTCAGGCATCGACCACCCCGTAGTGCTCGACAATGAACCTCTCCAACTTCCGCATCACCGCGGCCCGGTTATGTAGGACGTCGTAGTCGGAGACCCTAAAAACCCGCAGTCCCAAGGAGCGCATGTACGCGTCGCGCTGCGCGTCCTCATCCCTCTGCTGTTCATGATACCCGCCGTCCACCTCCACCACCAGACCGAGGTCCCGGACGCAGAAGTCGGCGATATAGTTCCCGATGACGAGTTGCCGGGTGAAGTCAATACCGTGGAATTTGCCTTGGTGCACCTGTTTCCAGAAGACCACCTCCGCCAAGTTGTGCTTTTTCCGGTTCTCGCACGCGTATACGCCAATGCTCCTGTTCCGAGGCAGTCCCGGAAGGAGAGGCTTCTCGATACGCACGCCGTTGATCTCGATGTTTTTCGCTTTCATAAACACTTTGTTTTTTCGTTATTGTTTTGTTCTCTCTTTCCCCTGGCCGATAGCCCTTAGAAAAGACGTAGCAAAAATACAAAAAAATCGGCTCCACCCCCGTTTTCCTGCGAAATCCCGTTCCAAAAATTAACTATTCAACCTCGATTAGTTAACGGACTTCTCGCATCAGATTGAAAACCAGCAAGAAAAAAATTTTCAAAAACTCTTGACAAAGGAGGTTTGGTGTTGTATCTTTGCTGGCGGAAAAACGGTTTGCCAACGGAGACGTAGCACGGAGCGTCTCTACGGAGCACCCGTCTGACCAAAACCTACAAAGTTATTCACCAAAACCTGAAACAATGTCAAAACGATCAAAAGGACAAAAGAATCAGCGCATCAAGCCGCAGAAACAAAACAAAAACA
>JAFYLE010000102.1 GCA_017537265.1 Clostridia bacterium
CAGTTCGGCCGCATTTCCCACGCCAAAGAGCTTGCTAAAAAATACGGCTGTGTCGTCGTGCTCAAAGGCAATCGAACGGTCATTGCCTCCCCCGACGACAGACTCTGCATTTGCCCGCTCGGAAATCCCGGAATGGCCAAAGGAGGCATGGGCGACTTGCTCGCAGGCATGATCGGCGCACTTGCGGCACAAAAGATCCCCGCCTTTGACGCTGCCTGTCTGGGTGTGTACCTGCACGCAAAAGCAGGTGATTTCTGCTGTGAAGAATTAGGCGAGGTCAGTATGCTGCCCAGTGACGTAGCACACTTCATCCCTGCGGCAATCAAAGAATGATAATTCCGCCGCCTTACGAATACAATTACACAAAACGTATTCGGAGGCGCTATGAAACGACTGCTTCTCATTACCTTTTCCCTCTTGCTCTTTTGCACTGCATGTGCAAAAGACGGCACGCGCGAGAAAATCCATGCCGGACTTACCCCGCCGCTCGAATTTGACTGCAGTTTCATCCTAGGCGAACTTGACGGTCGCGCACACGTGAAATTGGACGAAAACTCTGTTGCATTCGGTATTACCGACGGAGCACTCAAGGGGCTCGTCGCGCATGCCACCGCAGAGGGCACGCGACTCACGTACGAAGGAATGGACGTAAGTTTTTCCCCAAAGACGACCGAAAAATTCACAAGAATTCAAAAACTGTTTGCTTTTTTAAGAGAGCAGGATTACAATCCAAATACGGCGACCCTCGTACCCGCCGGCGAAATGTACACCTTCACCGATGAGGACGCGACGGTAGAACTCACCGTAAATCCCGAAACAAAAGAATTCGTCAAACTGCACTTGAAGCAGGGCGATGAGGTGCTGACGCTTACCATTGAGTAAAGAATCGAAGACACAACAGGTGACCCATGAAACGAACGACCAAAAACCCCAATCTGCTTCGCGCTTACGCCGGTGTGGACCTGACCAGACTGAAGGCCAATTTCGACGCGCTTGTCTCTGCCCTCCCCAAGGAAAAAAAGGTTCTTGCCGTGGTCAAGGCGGGTGCTTACGGGCACGATGCCGCATGTGTTGCGCGCGCACTTTCCGGCCGCGCCGCCTACTTTGGCGTGGCAACTGCCATTGAAGGCGTTCACCTGCGCGAAGAAGGCATCGACGAGCCGATTTTGGTCTTTGGCCGCACCCCGCTTATGGAAGCAGAACTGCTTGCAGACTACAACCTGACACAATGCGTCTTCTCCTTTGACTACGCAAACGAACTCGGTATGGCGTTGCATCAAAAGAACCGCAAAGCCAAGATCCACATCAAGATCGACACCGGCATGGGCCGTCTCGGCTTCTCACATGCGGACGAAAATCTGGTAAATCAGATCTTATCCATTTCTCGCATTTCCGCTTTTGAAATTGAAGGCATCTTCTCCCACTACGCCAAGAGCGACGTGCCGGAAGACGATTTTACCGCCCTTCAAAAAGAGCGTTTTGAAAACGCGCTTACCAAACTGGAAAATGCGGGGCTCTCCTTTGCATACCGCCACATTTCCAACAGTTCCGCCTCGCTTCTTGCGCTGTCCGACTCCTGCAACATGGTGCGTGCGGGCATTTGCCTCTACGGCGACTTCCCATCGGAGGACGTGCGCGAGATCTGGGAAGCAAAGCATCCCGACTCCCCCATTCTGCCGGTCATGCATCTGTGTGCCTCCGTCGCGCAGATCCGTCACCTCAAAAAAGGAGAGCCTCTCGGTTACGACTGCGCGTTCCGCGCCAAGCGAGACACGAAGATCGCCGTGGTCGCCGCGGGTTACGCCGACGGCGTTCCGCGCTCCATCTCAATGAAAACGGATGCGATCGCGCCGGGCTGCAGGATCGTCGGCAACGTGTGCATGGACATGACTTTCGTAGACATTACCGACTGTGAAAAAGACATTTGCGAGGGCGATATCGTCCCGTTGTTCGGCGAAAACGGCATTACCGCCGCCGCCTGGGCGAAAGCCGCCGGCACGATCCCCTACGAAATCTACTGCAACATTTCCGCCCGCATCCCGCGCGTGATGTTCGAAGACGGACAGGTCACAAAGATCGTGGAATGAGATAAAAAACAAAAAAGCACCGCAAATGCGGTGCTTTTTTGTTTTTGACTTCTTACAGAACTTTCTTTAAAAGTTCTACGGCCTTGGCGGTATTCTCGTGCGTGTTGAAGGCGGTAAGACGAAGGAAGCCCTCGCCGTTGACGCCGAAGCCTGCACCCGGCGTAGAAACGATGCCGACCTCATTGAGCAACAGATCGAAGAACTCCCAAGAGGTCTTGCCCTTCGGAGCCTCAAACCAGATGTACGGCGAGTTGACGCCGCCTGTATAAAAGACGCCGAATTCTTCAAACGCTTCAACGAGCATGCGGGCATTCTCCATATAATACCCGACCATTTCGCGCACTTCCTTCTGTCCCTCATCACTGAAGACGGCGGCGGCGGCACGCTGAATGATGTAGGGGGTACCGTTAAACTTGGTGGACTGACGGCGCAACCAAACCTTGCCGATGTTCTTGCCGTCGCGTTCAAGTTCCTTGGGAATAATCACGTAGCTTGCACGGGTACCGGTAAATCCTGCATTCTTAGAGAACGAGCAGAATTCCACGGCGCAGGTGCGAGCACCTTCGACCTCAAAAATGGTATGCGGCAAGGCAGGGTCGGTGATATACGCTTCATACGCGGCGTCAAAAAGAATGAGGGCGTCGTTCGCGTTGGCAAAATCGACCCACGCTTTGAGCTGTTCCTTGGTATAGACCGCTCCCGTGGGATTGGAGGGCGAGCAAAGATAGATGACGTCTGCCTTCAGATCGGCGCTCGGCATAGGCAAAAAGCCGTTCTCACGCGTGGCGGCGATCAACGTTACTTCTCTTCCGTCCATAACGTTGGAGTCATAATACACGGGATACACCGGATCCGCAACGGCAACGACGTTGTCACGAGAGAAAATGTCCGAAAAACAAGCAGTATCCGTCTTTGCACCGTCACCGACGAAGATCTCCTCATGGCTGAGTTCTACGCCGCGTTTGGCATAGTAATCCGCGATTGCGTCAAGCAAAAAACCGTAGCCGCGATAAGGGCCGTAGCCACGAAAGCCTGCGGAAGTTGCCATCTCATCCGCGGCAGCGTGCGTTGCCTCGGTCACGGATTTGGAAAGCGGCAGGGTCACGTCGCCGATACCCATATAAATGAGTTCGCGATCGGGATGATTTGCCTTGAATTCCGAAACCTTCTGTTCGATGGTGGCAAAGAGATAATTCTGCTTTAAATTATCATAATTGGAATTGAGCTTCATAAGAACTCCTTTAATAAAAATTTGCTGTCAGTATAACAGAAAAAAACCAAAAAAACAATGCTGTTTTTACTGTTTTCCCAATGCGCCGAGTTCGCTTCCGATCACGAAACTCCACTTGGGTGCGGCATCGGTGCGAAGCACGTACACGCCGCGGGACGTGGTCTGCGTGCGAGCAACGTCGCGAGCAACGCAAGAAGCCGCATCTCCATGCCACGTGTAAAGATCATAGACCTCCTCGCTCTTGACCTTCCAGAACGGCTGGCCGTCTACCGCAACGAACACCGATACGGCGCCTTCATACAACAAGACGGAACCGGACTTCTGGTGGCGGTAAAGTTTGTCACCGCCGGTAATATAATACACTTCCAAGCCGTCCTTGCCGATGGCGTAATCACAAACGCCCGTAGCGATCATATTTTCCATCGCTTTCTTGGAAGTCTCGACGTGGTAAATGCGCAAGGTATCCTCCCACGTACGCACCAAATAAAGTTCCCTTCCGTTTGCGGAGAGATGTGCGTCAAATGCATCCGCGGCACACTTTTCCGCCACGAAGTCATGCGCCAAATAACGCAGTTCTTTCTTTTCCTCTTGACCGACGAGATAAAAGCGCTCTACAAACGAATGGAAGGAATGGATGCAAAAACTACCGCCGGAAACCGTTTCCTTCCCCGACTGTTCGACAGGAACGGCGATGCCGGAGGCCACTTTTTCTTTGTTCTCGGCAGCACTCCAGAAATAGGTGTATGCATTCATCTCACTGAAAAGCACTTCCGTGAGGTTGCGATTGAAGCGTGCCGGAACGTATTTATCCGAGAAAGCCCCGCTGATCTTCGTCACGTTTCCGTTTGCGGAGGCATGATACAAGGCACTCTCGCCGCTCGTCAAATAATACAGATGGTCGCCGTTGTCCGAAATGGCAAGCGGCAAAGCGCCGTCGGTGATATACAGATCGCGGCGGACAACGTCTTCACTGTTCCACAGATGAACAAGAATACCCTCCTCACCCTTGGTGACGTAACAGACAAGCGTTCCGCGCGGAGACAAAACGAAACCGCCCACACAATTCTTCGTTACAAGCGTGGGAGAAGCAAGTTGCGTGCGGCAAAGGTAAAGACTGCCGTCGACCGTGCGGTAAGCCAGTGCTCCGCCCTCGCTTGCGACAACGAAATCCTCCACGCCGGACGCGATGCGGTGCGCGTCATCCTCATAAAGAAGGTGCAGATCCCCCGCCGTAGTCAAAACCGCGTCCCAAGCACCGCCGAAAGAGGTGAGGCGTTTGGCGACGACGCCATCAGCGCGGGCAAGTTCCTTGCCCTTAGCGTAAAAAGCGGTTTCCAATCGCTCCTCATCCGTAATGACGGCGTACAAAACACGGTCATCCTTGGTGGCGCCGGTATAATTCTGTACGACGTAAACGGTGATTGCGGTGGCGAGAAACGCCACGATACAAAACGAAAGGATAAAAATGCTCGCTGCAGTGCGAGAGGCATGCGGCCCGAAGATCTTAAACGTTTTTTTCATACTCAATTCCCTTTGATTCCGGTCTTTGCGAAAACTCTTAAATACTCAAACAATGCGTCTTCGCCGCGATCGGCAAGAAGCGTGAAGACATACTCCATGTGTGCGGCGGTTGACGGGTGGATGTAATACGTGTGCTTCTGCCGATTAAAATACGCAAGTGAGTCGGCATCAACATATTCCTTGCCCCGATAGATCTTGCAAGCGGCAATGCGATCGCAGATCATCTCACAGAAAAAGACGGGCGGCATTTCCACCGGTTGCAAGCCTTCGCCCGGACGGTAGTCTACCCAATACTCAAAGTGATGGCGATTGCGGCCCATGTGGTGCATCCAGGCCCTGCTGCAGCCGTTTGTTCGGCGCTCCTCCACGGTCGGGCTGTGCGTGCCGTCCGTGTAAAAGCGCGCACCCGCAAAAAACTCCGTGGGTGAAAGTTTGGAAAAATCATGCCAAAAGCCACGCCAGCCGATTCCCGCACGGCGGCAAAGACGAAACACCTCATTGTGGTGCCGTGTGATGGTGCGAAGATGAGAAAACGGATGCAACGGGTGTCCCTCCTTTGTTTACGATTTCTTACATTATACTCAAAAATGCACTCTCTTGCAAGAGAAAAAGCCCCTAAAAGGGGCTTTGATACTTGAATTTATGAAGCAAATTCTCCTTCGCTTTGGCGCGCGACGATCTTCTTCATAACGAAGCGGTAAATGAGATAAGACGCCAAGACGTTGAATGCATCCGCACAGAACTGTGTCCAGACGATGCCGTCCATACCAAAAAGATGATTGAGCAAAAACAAAAACGGAACGTTGAGCACAAGTTGGCGTATAACTGCCATAAGAAGCGAAGTGTTCCCGCGACCGATCGCCTGCATAAAATGCGCGAGGTGAAAACTGGCAAACATGAACGGAGTGGCAATACAACGCGCCTTCAAAAATGCGGCGGCATAACTTGCGGTCGGTTCTTGATTGATGAAAACGTGTATAATGAACTCCGCACCGAAACGATACAAAAGCGCACTGACGGCCGCTACTACAAGCCCCCAAAGCATCGCCGTGCGTGAAAAAGCGC
>JAFYLE010000103.1 GCA_017537265.1 Clostridia bacterium
CAGCGTGGCGGAAGTTCCATGGGTATACAGACCGCCGCCAACAGCGGTGCCTTCACCTTCTGTCTGAAGATCGATCTGATATTTGCTGATCTCAAAGACTGCAGTAAGAGTGATGTTTTCAACCGCTGCAGCTCTAAAAGTCGAAAGAGTGTCGATCAGGGCAGCACCATAATACCAACCGACGAAACGATAGCCTTCGCCGGGCGTTGCAACGAGCTCGAAGTCTTCATTGTACTCATACGCACCGGCGCCTGCAACGGTACCTGTGCCGATCACGTCAACGGAAATGTTGTAAATATATTTCGTGAACACGGCGGTAAAGGTAGCCTCGCCGTCAACGACGATCTCAACACTTGCGTCGTCGCTGAAGAAAACGCCGTTCTTTTGCCATTCGACAAAATAGCTGCCTTCATTTGCGTAGGCATTAAGCGTCACCTGATTGTTATACGCGTACAATCCATCTAAATTATCAACCCAGCCGTTGCCTTGCACGTTGAAATTGATGGAATAATACAAGGCTTCCCACTTGGCCGTCAGCGTGATGGAGGTAGTGACGGAAGTGGAGAAATCGTACTGTACGTCCCCAATGTACCAGCCCAAGAAACGATAACCCGTACGAGTGGGCACTGCAGGCTCTGCAACAGGTTCGCCGTAGATGACCGTTTTGTCTTCCACGGCACTGCCGCCGTTGGAGTCAAAGGAAACACTGGGGTTAGAGGACCACTTGGCGGTCAAGACGATAGGTTCGGTGATGGGCGTAGAGAAGTCAAACTTCACGCCGTCCAAGAGCCATGCTTCAAAGTAGTAGCCGCTCTGTACCGGAGGCGGAGTCGGAACATTGGCGGTCTTGCCGTATTCCACTTCCTGCGATTCCACGGCACTGCCGCCGTTGGAATCAAAGGAGACGGTGTACTTATTGATATTGAAGTTTGCCTTCAGGGTGATGGACTCGGTCACGAGAGCGGTGAAGGCAAAGTCTGCACCGTTGAGAGTCCACTTGTCAAAGGTGTAGCCGATCTTGGTCGGATCGGTGGGCTTGGTGAAGGATGCGGCAGTGCCGTATTCCAACGTTGCCGTATAGTAAGGCGTGTTATCGTCCAGCACGTAGGTGACGGTGAGGATCTTCTTGGTCCAGTTGGCAACAAGAGTGATGGTCTCGGTCACGGGGGTGCTGAAGTCGTACTCGACACCGTTCAAGGTCCAACCGACAAAGTCGTAACCTTCCTTGGTGGGCGCGCTGGGAGCATAAGCCAACTGGCCGTGCTCGACGCCGTTTTGAGGCAGAACTGCGCTGCCGCCCTTGGAGTCAAAGATGACGTCGTAGGTGTTGATGGCAAACTCTGCTTTGTAGTCGGCAGATTCGCTTGCATTGAAGGTAAAGGTAGCGGAGGTGCTGACCTCAACGCCGCCCTTTGTCCACTTGACGAAGTGATAGCCGACGTCGGGCGTGGCAATCAGGGTAACTTGGGTGCCGTGGTTGTAGTTGCCCGCACCTGCGACGCTGCCGTTTCCGCCGGCAGTGGCGCCGATGGTGTAAACGTTGATCTCGCTGACGGCACTAAATTGAACATTACCTTCCACGGTGAAAGTGTAAGACTGATTTTCGCTGACGCAGTTACCGCCCTCGTCAAACCAACCGATGAAGTGGTAACCGTCTTCAGGGGTAGCGGTCAGAGTTGCGCTTGCACCATACTCATATTCGCCGTTGCCCTCAACGGTGGTATGCGTTCCGGTAACGGTGACGTTATAAGAGTTCAGAGTCCACTTGGCAGTCAGAGTGAAGGGACCGGTGACGTCGTTGTTGAAGTCGTATTCGGTCCCGCCGACGTACCAGCCTGCGAAGGTGTAACCAACGCGAGACGGCACGGCGGGCACTTCCAGTTTGCTGTTGTGGAACGCGAGCACGTTTTCAGACGCGCTTCCGTTAGCAGGATCGATGACGATCGTATACTGCTTGGGAGAGAACTTGGCAGTATAGTGCACGTTGCCTTTTGCAGTAAAGCTGAAACTGCTGTTGCTGTTGACGAGAGTCTCGCCGTCAAACCAGCCGAGGAAGTTGTAGCCTTCCAATGCGGTGGCGGTAAGAGTAACCGTGGTGCCGTGGTTGTAGTTGCCCGCGCCCGCAGCTTGACCGCCGGGCTGTGCGGTGGTGGTGACGTTATAAGTCTTGATTTCGTAGAACGCGGTGATCGTAACGTTCTCGGTTGCGGTGAAGGTGTAGGTGGATTCCGTGCTGACGGTGGTGCCGCTCTTCTTCCAGCTGATGAATTTGAAGCCTTCGTTGGTCGAGACGACGGTAAGGGTGACGGTCGCGCCGTGATCATAGACGCCTGCACCCTCCACCACGCCGTATGCGGAATTGACCTTCACGGTGTACTTATTGATGGAAAAGCTTGCCGTGTAATCAGCCGCTTCGGTAACGGTGAACGTATAAGACTTCTCGGTGCTGACGAGCGCGCCGCCCTTAAACCAGCCGACGAAGGAGTAGCCCTCGTTCGGAGTGGCTACCAAGGTGGCAGTCAAGCCGTGCTCAAAAGAGCCGCCGCCGATGGCCGTACCGTTCTCGTCGGAAGTGACGGTGACGGTGTAAACTTTCTTTTCAAAGACGGCGACGTACTCGACGTCCCCTTCCACGGTGAAGGAGAAGGTGGCGTCAGAGCTGACGGTAGCGCCCTCTTTGTCGGTCCACTTCACAAAGTTGTAGCCCTCGTTCGGAGTGGCAACCAAAGTTGCGGTGGAGTTTTGGTTCAGCGTGCCGCCGCCGGTGACGGTACCGCCCTCGGTGGGAGTGGCGGAAACGGCAACAGTGAAGGTGTTGGCCTTAAATCTGGCTTCCACGTGAGTGTCTTCGGTAACCGTGAAACGGTAAGTCGTCTGGTTGCCGACCTTCGCGCCGTTCACGTACCAGCCGTCAAGGGAATAACCCGTTGCGGCAGTTGCGCTCAAACGAGCAGTCTGGCCGCTCTGATACTTGCCTTGATAATCATCTTTGCATTCCACCGTACCGCCTGCGGCGGGAGAAGCGGCAAAGGTGACCTTGAGATACTTCTCAAACACGGCGGTATAAGTCGCGTCCTCCGTTGCGGTAACGGTAAGCTCTTTTTCCGTGCTCACGCTCGTGCCGTTCTTCTGCCATTCCTTGAAGTAATAGCCGTCGGCAGCAGTTGCGCTCAACGTGGCTTTCTTGCCTGCGGCAAAGGTGCCGCCGCCCGTGACGGTACCGCCGCCCGTGGGGCTGACCGCTGTGGTGATGTTAAACGGGCCGCTAACTTCACCGCGCTGAACGGTGAAGGAGGTATCTTCGCAAGCGATGATCTCACGGTTAATGCTGCGCTTGACGAGCGCTGCGGAAAGACCGATCTCGGTGATGCCTTCCCAATCGCCGACGAAGTCGAAGTCGATGCAAACCCAAGCATCATCATTGAGACCCCAATCGGAATCCCAGTACTGATTTTCGGTCTCAAAGTTGTAACCGACAAGATGCAGGGGGTTAACGTCTAAAGGAGAGTAAGTGGGGGTGCTGAAGTATTCGGCACTATACAGGTATGCCTTCTTACCGGAGCCTACTTTGCCGTAAAAATCGGTAACTACCAGTTTTTCTGCATCGAAACCGATGGAAAGGTCGTATGCGCCGAGGTCATCCTCGTCGGTTAGACCCTGGATCCAGATGTAAACGGTAATGGAGGTCTCATCAGCTTCTACGACGTAGCCCTCGCCCTTGGCATAGGGGCCGTCTTCCGTGTCGCCGCCGGCAACAAAGTGGATGTCCGAAGGGAGGACCTCTGCTGCAAAGGCAGACGGCAAGAAGCAGGTGCTGAAGATGGTCAGCACGGAGAGAATAAATGCTAAAATTCTCTTTTTCATAAACGTGTCTTCCTTGTCTGTTTTTGATGTGTGGTGGATCGGCCTTCGATCCGCAAAAAGGAGCAAAGGCCACAAATACCTTTACAGAGTTCATTATAATATAATATATAGGAAAAGTCAACTCAAAAACGAGTTTCACGCCTGTAATTTTGTGGGCGGGAGGCGCCGATTTTTTCCAAAAAACAGAGGCCTTACACCGACGCACGCTTCCCTTGCCCCGACGGTCGGAAAAACAAAAAAATCCCCCCGCGCAAACTGCGCGGGGGGATTGAAATTTTATGCGGTTCTTACTTCACGTTGGACTTCTTCTTGGAAGTGAAGAGGACTGCTGCTGCAGCAACCACGAGAGTAGCCATGACCATGAAGAGGCTCATGGAGACGTCGCCGGTTTCGGGAGCGACGGGCTTGTCTTCGGGTTTGTCTTCCGGATCGTCGGTCGGATCATCGGTCGGATCATCGGTCGGATCATCGGTCGGATCATCGGTCGGATCGTCGGTCGGATCATCGGTCGGATCGTCGGTCGGATCGTCGGTCGGAGGAGTCTGAACGGCTTCCCACTTGGCGGTGATGTTCAGATCGCCGGTGATGGCGGTGTTGAAGTCGAACGCTTCTTCACCAACGAACCAGCCCAGGAAAGTGAAGCCTTCCTTGGTAGGATCGGCGGGTTTGTCAAGCTTGTCGCCCTTGGTGATGATCTTGGTCACAACGTTGCCTTCATCGGTCGTGATGGTGACGATGAACTGTTCAGGCTTGGGATCTTCGGGCTTGGGTTCTTCCGGAATCTTCTCCCACTTGGAGGTGAGGGTCAGGTCGGAAGTGATCTTGGTAGCAAAGTCAAACTTCGCGTTGCCGTTGTACCAGCCGAGGAAGTTGTAGCCGTCCTTGGTGGGATCGGCAGGCTTGGACACGGTAGCACCGTATTCCACGGTAACTTCGTTGCCGTCGAAGGAAACGGTGAACTTGTTGATCTCCCACTTGGCAGTGAGGGTGACGTCTGCATTGATGGCAGTGTTGAAGTCAAACTTCGCATTGCCGTTGTACCAGCCGAGGAAGGTGTAACCGGTCTTGGAAGGATCGGCAGGCTTGGTCGCCTTGTTGCCTTCGACGACGGTCTGGGTGGCAGCGGCGGTGCCGTTGTCAGCGTTGAAGGTCACGGTGAAGTTGAGAAGATCCTTCTCCCACTTTGCGGTGAGGGTGAGGTCGGAGTTGACGGCGGTGTTGAAGTCAAACTTGGTGTTGCCGTTGTACCAGCCGAGGAAGGTGTAACCGGCCTTGGTAGGATCGACGGGCTTGGTAACCTTGGTGCCTTCGACGACGGTCTGAGTAGCTGCGGCGGTGCCGTTGTCAGCGTTGAAGGTCACGGTGTAGTTGAGAAGATCCTTCTCCCACTGTGCGGTGAGAGTGAGGTCGGAAGTGACGGCGGTATTGAAGTCGAACTTCGCATTGCCGTTGTACCAGCCGAGGAAGGTGTAACCGGCCTTGGTGGGATCGGCAGGCTTGGTCGCCTTATCGCCCTCAACGACGGTCTGAGTGGTGGCAGAGGTGCCGTTGTCAGCGTTGAAGGTCACGGTATACTCGGTGGCAGGAGCCTGGGCTTCGCCGCGTTGGATCGGGAAAGAGGTGGCTTTGCAAGCGATGATCTCACGGTTAACGCTGCGCTTGACGAGCTTTGCGGAAAGACCGATCTCGGTGACGCCTTCCCAATCGCCGACAAAGTCGAAGTCGATCAGCATCCACGCATCGTCATTGATCTCATAATCGGAATCCCAGTTCTGATTTTCGGTCTCAAAGTTGTAACCGATAGCCTTCAGCGGATTGACATCCAACGGAGAGAAGGTGGTGTTGAAGTAGTCGGCGCCGTATGGATGCGCCTTCTTACCGGTACCGACCTTGGCATAAAGATCGGTGCAGGTGAGTTTGGTGTCGTCATAGTCGATCGAGAGGTCGTATGCGCCGAGGTCATCCTCGTCGGTCAGACCCTGGATCCAGATGTAAACGGTGATGGAGGTTGCGGTCTTGTCCACAACGTAACCTTCGCCTTCGGCAAAGGGGCCTTCTTTGGTATCGCCGCCGGCAACAAACTTGATGTTGCTGGGCAGTTCATCAGCGGCGAAAACTGCGGGGATCGCAATGCAGCCGAAGACGAACAGAGCGGAGAGAAGAAGAGCAAGAAGTTTCTTGGTCATGAGAAATGCTTCCTTTCTGAAAAAAAGTGTTCGTGGTGGATGGTCATGCCCGCGCCTTCCCTAAAAAAAGAGCGCGCGCAAACTTCAATGAATTTACAGAGTATATTATAATATAGGGAAAACGGAATGTCAACACAAAAATCGAGGTGTTTTTTGGTATATTTTGAACAAAAAAACGCTCATTTTCCCGCTTCGAAAAAAAGAAAAACCGCACCGTACGGTGCGGTTTTTCTGTCATTCTTTAGCCCTTGAAATAACGGACGCCGGACTCAAAGATCTTAAGCTGATCCGCGGTGGCGTCGGGCAAGTTCTTCTGCAAGAGGTCGCCGACGCGCTCGGAGTGGCCCATTTTACCGAGAATGCGGCCGTCCGGCGAGAGAATGCCCTCGATGGCAAGATCACTGCCGTTGGGGTTGAAACGGATGTCGGTCGTGGCCTGTCCCTGCAAGTCCACGTACTGGAAGGCGACCTGACCGTTTGCGATTAACTGATCCAAAAGCTGCTTGGGAGCGCAGAAGCGGCCTTCCCCATGAGAGATCGGCACGGTATGCACCTCACCCACTTCAAAGCCTGCCATCCACGGCGAATGCACGGAGGCGACGCGGGTCGGCACGGACATGGATTGGTGGCGGCCGATGCGGTTGTACGTCAAGGTGGCGTCGGACTCGCTCATTTCGCTCTTGATCTGTCCGAAGGGCAACAGACCGCTCTTGACGAGGGCCTGGAAGCCGTTGCAGATACCGAGAATGAGACCGTCGCGCGAAAGCAGTTCGTGCACGCTCTCGCTCACGGCGGCGTTACGCAACACGGCGGTGATAAACTTGGCGCTGCCGTCCGGCTCGTCACCTGCGGAAAAGCCGCCCGGAAGCATGAGGATCTGGGAGTCGGAAAGTTTCTTGCAAAGGGCAAAAACGGACTCTGCAAACTGCGTGGGGGTACGGTTGGTGAGGACGAAAATCTCCGCCTCGGCGCCGTATTTTTCAAAGGCGCGTGCGGTGTCGTACTCGCAGTTGGTGCCCGGGAAGACCGGGATCAAAACACGCGGTCTTGCCGCGGTATGAAGCACTCGGCAGGTATGGCGCTTGTCATAAGAAACGTTCTCCACACGCTCGGACCTCTGGCTTGCGATCTCCACCGGAAAAACGGAAGAAAGCTTCTTTTCCCACGCCTTGCCGACTTCCCGCAAATCAAAGCGTTCGCCGCAAAGAACGATGATGCCGTCGTTTCGGGTCATGCCGATGACGTCCCCCTCGATCTCACCCGTCGCCTCGACCACGAACGAGCCGTAAGTGGCGGCGGTGAGCACCTTTAGATCTTCCTCAAAGATCTCCACGCCGACGCGGTTGCCGAGCGCCATTTTGGTCATGGCGTCCAGGGCGCCGCCCGCGCTGACGCTGTAGGCGGAGACGATCTTGCCCGCGCGCATAAGACGGTTGACGTAAACGAACAGACGCTTTAGATCCTCGAAGTCAACGATGCCGTTTTCATCATAGCGCGGTTTCAAAAGGTACACGGGATGGTCGCCCGCCTTAAATTCGGGAGTGACGACCTCATCCGCCTCCATCTTGGAGACGGCAAAAGAAACGAGTGTGGGCGGGACGTCCAGATCCTCAAAGGAGCCGGACATGGAGTCTTTGCCGCCGATGGCCGCCGCCTTGAGACCCATTTGCGCGGTAAAGGCACCGAGCAAGGCTGCCGCGGGCAGACCGAAACGGCGCGGATCACGGTTGGTGCGCGGGAAGAACTCCTGCAAGGACAGCGAACAAAGTTCGGGAGACGCGCCGGAGGCAACCAGTTTGGTCGCGGACTCGACAACGGCGTACAAACCGCCGTGGTACGGGCTCTTCTCACAGAGATACGGGTCAAAGCCGTGCGCCATGATCCCTGCGGTGGTGGTGCCGCCGTCCACGGGCAAGAGGGCCGCCATGGCCTGCGTGGGCGTCATTCGGTACAGACCGCCGAAGGGTAAAAGCACGCTGGAAGCGCCGATGGATGCGTCAAAACGCTCCACGAGGCCCTTCTGCGAACAGAGATTCAAGTCGGAAAGGAATTCGTAAAACGCCTCGCTTACCGGCTTGTTTTCAAAATAACGGTACAGGCCGTCGAAGAGACCCTGCGTATTCGGAGAATCGATGACGATGTCGGTATGCTTCTTCGCACCCGCGGAGTTGAGCAGTTCGCGCGGAAGGGACACGATGGTGTCCTCACCGAACTGCATGGTCATGGTGTCGTCGTCCGTAACGGCGGCCACCACGGTAGCGGAAAGGTTCTCCGCCTTTGCGTATTCGATGAAAGCGTTTACGTCACGCTGTGCGACGACGACTGCCATGCGCTCCTGCGATTCGGAAATGGCAAGCTCGGTGCCGGAGAGACCTTCGTACTTTTTGGGGACGCGGTCAAGATCGATGTAGAGACCGTCGGCAAGTTCGCCGATGGCGACGGACACGCCGCCTGCACCGAAGTCGTTGCAACGCTTGATCATGCGGGAGACTTCGGGATTTCTGAACAGACGCTGGATCTTGCGCTCTTCCGGCGGATTGCCCTTCTGGACTTCCGCGCCGCAAGTGGTCAGCGAGTCTTTGTTGTGGGCCTTGGAGGAGCCGGTGGCACCGCCGCAGCCGTCACGGCCGGTAGCGCCGCCGAGCAAAATGACGCGATCCCCTCCGCGCGGAACCTCGCGCACGACGTTCTTGGCGGGGGCCGCCGCGATCACGGCGCCGAGTTCCATACGCTTGGCAACGTAACCGGGGTGGTAATACTCCGTGACACCGCCCGTGGCAAGACCGATCTGGTTGCCGTAGGAGGAGAAGCCGTGCGCCGCGGTAACGGTCAGGCGCTTCTGCGGCAGTTTGCCGGGGAGCGTCTCGGAGATCGGTACGGTGGGATCACCCGCGCCCGTGACGCGCATGGACTGATACACGTAGCTTCTACCCGAGAGCGGATCTCGAATGGCGCCGCCGAGGCAGGTCGCCGCGCCGCCGAAGGGCTCGATCTCCGTCGGGTGGTTATGCGTCTCGTTTTTGAACATAAGAAGCCAAGGCTCGTTGCCCTTCTTGGTCTTGGCGGAAATCTTGATGGAACAGGCGTTGATCTCCTCGCTCTCGTCCAGGAAAGGAAGATAGCCTTCCTTCTTCAAGAACTTGGTTCCGACGGTGGCAAGGTCCATCAAAGTTACGTCTTTTTCGCGCTTGCCGTACACTTTGGCGCGTGCGGCACGATAGGCCTCAAACGCCTCCGCAATGTAGGGGGCACCGATCTCCACCGAATCGATCGCGGTGGTGAAGGTGGTGTGACGGCAATGGTCGGACCAATAAGTATCCAAAAGTTTGAGTTCCGTCTCCGTGGGGTCACGGTGAAGTCTGTCCTTGAACCAGTCGCGCAAGAACACGAGGTCCTCGGTATCCATAGCAAGCGAATGCTGCTTCAAAAACTCGGAAAGTGCCTCCCCTTCCAGTTCGCAAAAGCCCTCGAGCACCGGCACCTTGCCGACCTCGGGGATCTCGTCCTTGAGGGTTGCGGGGAGATCCATGGACGCCTCACGGCACTCCACGGGATTTAAAAGATGAGTGCGGATCATGTCGCACTCGGACTTTTTGAGTTTGCCGTAGAACAGATAGATGCGGGCAGTTCGCACGAGAGGACGAGTGCTGCCGAGCGTCTCGATGCACTGTGCACAGAAGTCCGCGCGCTGGTCGTACTGACCGGGCAGGTACTCGACGGCGAGCACGTAATCCGCCTTTTGCAGATCGATCTCATCGGTCACGACGTCCGTCTGCGGCTCGGAAAACACGCAGGTCTTGGCGCGGTCGTACACACCCTCTGCCACGCCTTCCGTGTCGTAACGGTTCAGCGTGCGCACGCGCTTCAAGCCCTTGATGCCGAGCGACTCCTGAAATTCAGCGAGAAGATGCTCTGCCTCAAGTGCGTGCAGAGCACGTTTTTCTACATAAACGCGTTGTACCATGGGGACCCCTTTTCAAAATTTTTCTACTATATATTGTATCTGATTTCCCCTTTCTTTGCAAGGGTTTTTGAAAAAGAAAAAGTTTTTTGTCAAAAGAACGAAAGTATGCTATACTATGCACGGAGGATTTGTATGAAAAAACTCAAAAATCTGTTTTTCGGCGATACGACAAGGCTCGTCGTATCTGCTTTGACCGTCTTTTTTGCCGTGTTCTGCGTCTTTCCCGAGCGCGGCTTCGTCGCCTCGCTGCCGCTCTTGGTCCTTGCGGGGCTCTCCCTTCCCCTCTTTTACGAAAAATCACACTTTCTCATCCCCGTCGCGGCGCTTTCTTCCGTCCTGCTTGCGCTTATGCTGACGGACAGTTTTGACGCGCAGATCTTCTACGCCGTCGTGCCCACGCTGTTTTATACGGCGAGCTACTTCGTCACGCGTCTGTTAAAACTGTTCCGAGATCCGCAGAAACGCATCGGCGCGCTGTGCGGTGTCTTCGGTGCCGTGATCACGCTTGCCATGTACTTCGTCGTCTTCGGAAACCCCGTCGCGCTGCAGGAGAAAACGCTTGAGGCGGAAAACCTCTACACCGCGCGCTATCCGAAAGAAACCTTCACCCTGCAAAACGCCTACTACGACCCGATCGCACGCGCGTACAGCGTCGAATTCGAGGTTGCGGACGGCGTGCTCTTTGTGGCAAAAGAGGGCGAAGACTCCTACTTAAACCTCATACAGACCCGCGCCGCCGCTCTGCAAAAGAGCGGGCTTCTCACACTTCTGCACGAGAAATTTGCAGAAGACGGAAACTACCTCGTGAAGATCAAGTGCCCCGCGCTCTCTCCGGAAGAAGTGTGCGACTACAAGCTCGGAGACGCACCCGAAGAATGGCTGAAGCAAAACGAGATCACGCTGGAGTTTGACTCTTCGATCGCCGTGGGCTCCCCCGATGCAAAGGCCGCCTTTGCACAGCGCATTCGCCGCTACGTAAGTTACCTGAACGAGAGCGGCTTCCCCTACGCCTCCATCACTTTCCGCGGCGGAGAGCAAGAAAAGCCGGTATACGAGCTGATCGCCACACCCACGACCCCGATCGACGAGCTGGTGGCGCCGAACGTGACCGACCTTACGAGATAAACTTTTTTTCAAAATACTCTTGCTTTTTTGGATTGGCTGTGCTATAATCCATGCGTTACGTTTCAAAAGCACCACACAGGAGGTGGAAAAACCATGGCAAAATGCGATATCTGTGGAAAGGGCGTCGGCTTCGGCTGCAAAGTTTCCCACTCTCATAGACGCTCCAACCGCGCTTGGAAGCCCAACGTTCGTCGCGTGAAGGCGGTTGTCGGTGGCTCGAACCAGACCGTTCATGTCTGCTCTTCCTGCCTGCGCAGCGGTAAAGTTACCCGCGCCATCTAAGTATCTATGAACTTTAAAATGCTCTGACTCGTCAGAGCATTTTTTCTTTTTCTCGTTCTCTTCAAAATGCAACGCCCCAAAAAAACAGACGAACAAAAAACGCACCCGAAGTTGGGTGCGTTTTGTTTTGTGCTTTTACTCTTTGCCTTGTTCCGAAGTGCAGTTGCCCGCACACTTGTCGGCGTAAGGACAGCCGATGCACGTGGGGTGCTTGCGAGAACGCACGAGATAGACGGTAACGAGGGCAACGAGAAGCGCCACGACGGCGATGATGACGTAATTTTCCATAACTTAAAATCCTTATTCGACACTTGCGCGACGCTTTGCACGCGCAGATAAAAAGACGAGAACAAACGCAAAAAACAAGACGGCGCCAAGCCCGATGAGGGCGGCGGTGACGTTCAGCGCAGCGGGCGAGGTCGCGAGCGTGCCCAGAGTATAGACGAGATACGCGGTGCAAAAGCCGATGCCGAACTGCAGTCCGAGTGCGGAAAGAAGCCACTTTGTACTCTTCATCTCCGCGCGCATGGCACCGATGGCAGCAAAGCAGGGCGGGGTGAAGAGATTGAACATGAGGTATGCGAGGGCGGCGACCTTGGTGATCGCCATCACACCGGCCACGTCTGCGCCCGCACCTTGCAGAAGTGCGAGTTCTTCCGTATCAATAAAGTTTGAAAGTCCCGCGAAACAGACGGCAAGCGTGCCGACGACGTTCTCCTTGGCGATAAATCCCGTGATGGCTGCGGCGGCAAGTTCCCACGAGAGCACGCCGACGATCGGCACGAGAACGTACGCAAAAGGTGCGGCGATCTGCGCGAGAATGGAGGCATTTGCACTCTCTGCCACGGCGAAGGTGAACGTAAAGCTCTGCATCAGTTGCACCGCGGTATTACAGAGCAAAATGACGGTGGAAGCCTTTACGACGTAAGACCTGCCGCGAGCAAGCATGGACTTGACCGCTCCCCAAAGCGAGGGGGCCTTGTACTCCGGCAATTCCAAGATGAAGTACGATTTTTCAAACTCCGCACCCGTCACGCGGCGCACCAGAAGCGCGCCGAGAAAAATGACGACGATACCGAAAAGGTACATGACGGCGCTTACCCAGCCCGCGCCGTCAAAGAATGCGCCCGCAAACAGTGCGATGACGGGGATCTTCGCGCCGCAGGGAATGAAGGGAGCAAGCATGACGGTGGCGCGGCGCTCGCGCTCGTTCTTCACCGTGCGGCTCGCCATAACGGCGGGTACGGCACAACCGACGGAAATGACGAAGGGAATGACGGATCTGCCCGAAAGACCGACTTTTTTGAAAATGGGATCCAACACCACGGCAACGCGGGACATGTAACCGCAGTCCTCCAAGAGTGCGATGAGAAAATACAGCACCATGACAAGCGGCAAAAAACCGACCACGGCGATGACGCCGCCGAGTACTCCGTCGATCAAAAGTGCGTACAAAAGCGGATCCGCGCCCGAAAGAAACGAGCCCACCCACTCCTGAAACGCCTCCAGACACGAAACGAACCAATCTGCGATCGGCGCGCCGACCCAGACTTGCGAGATCTGAAACACCAAGAACATCACAAGGGCGAACACGGGGATGCCAACCCAAGAAGAGGTCAAGAGTGCATCGAGCTTTTCCGCCGCAGGGTGACGGTGCTCTTCCCCGTCATCACGGGCACCGACCGCCTCCGCGATGGGGTTGATGAACTGATAGCGCGCACGGTCCGCTTCAAAGGCCTCCGCCTCACTCGTGACGGAAAGTGAACCTTGATACGGGGCTTTTTGCCCTTTTCCGACCAAGGAAAGCGCGCTTTGTACGACGTTTTTCAGCCCCTCGCCGCTCGTGGCGGAGGTCGCAAGTACGGGACAATGCAAATACTTTGAGAGAAGTGCGGTATCCAAAGTGACGGACTGCCGCTCGTTCACGTCCTGCTTGTTGAGGGCGACGACGGTGGGAATGCCGAGCTGAAGGATCTGCGTGGTGAAAAAGAGCGAGCGGGCAAGACTCGTGGCGTCCACGACGTTCACGATGACGTCGGGCGCGTCCTCCAAAACGTATTCGCGCGTCACCCCTTCCTCCGCGGTAAAGGCAGTCAGGGAATACGCGCCCGGAAGATCGGCAAGCACAATGCGCTCCCCTTTCGGAGCAAGGGAGCGTTTTAAATATTTTTCCTTCTTCTCTACGGTGACACCCGTCCAGTTGCCAACCTTTTCATCCGCGCCGGTCAGCGCATTGAAAACGGTGGTCTTTCCGGAATTGGGGTTGCCCACAAGTGCAATACGTATCATACCTACCTCTTTTTGCAGTTAGCGGCGGCTAACCGATGGGTAAAAAATAAAAGCCGTTATAAAATGATCTCTGCGGCAAGGTTTTTGTCAAGATTGTAACGCGTGCCGCGCACACAAACG
>JAFYLE010000104.1 GCA_017537265.1 Clostridia bacterium
GCCGACCAGATCGACCGCGTGAAAAGAAGCGAGAACGGCGTTATCGTCAACCCCTTCTTCCTTGCGCCCGACAACTTCGTTTACGAAGCGGACGAACTCATGGGCAAGTACAAGATCTCCGGCGTGCCGATCGTGGAAGGCGGCAAACTCGTCGGCATCATCACCAACCGCGATATGCGCTTTTTGGAGGACTTCAACATTCGCATCTCCGAGGTCATGACCCGTTCCGGCCTCGTGACCGCGCCCGTCGGCACCACGCTTGAGGAGGCAAAGGAGATCTTGCGTCAGCACCGCATTGAAAAGCTGCCCATCGTGGACGAGAACGGCGAGCTGCGCGGACTCATCACCATCAAGGACATTGAAAAGGCTGTGCGTTATCCCAACGCCGCCAAGGACGCCAAGGGCCGCCTGCTCGTCGCGGGCGCCATCGGCCTGACCGCCGACGTGGTCGAGCGCGCGCAGGAACTCGTGCACGCGGGCGCGGATTGCCTTGTGCTGGACAGCGCACACGGCCATTCCGAGCGTATGATCGACGCCGTGCGCCGCATCAAGGCTGCCATGCCTACCGTGGACCTCATCGCCGGCAACTGCGCCACCGCAGAGGCTGCGGAGATCCTCATCGACGCGGGCGCGGACGCCATCAAGGTCGGTATCGGCCCCGGTTCCATCTGTACTACCCGCGTGGTTGCCGGTATCGGCGTCCCGCAGGTCACTGCCATTTACGACGCCGCACAGGTCGCCCACAAGGCGGGTATCCCCGTCATCGGCGACGGCGGCATCAAGTTCTCCGGCGACATTGCAAAGGCCGTTGCCGCAGGCGCGGACGTCTGCATGATCGGCAGCCTCTTTGCCGGTTGCGAGGAGAGCCCCGGAGAGACCGAGATCTACCAAGGCCGCCGCTTCAAGGTGTACCGCGGCATGGGTTCGCTCGGTGCCATGGCCAAAGGCTCCAAGGACCGTTACTTCCAGTCCGATGCCAAGAAGCTCGTGCCCGAGGGCGTCGAAGGCCGCGTGCCTTACAAGGGAGCCCTTGCGGAGAGTGTCTTCCAGCTCATGGGCGGTCTGCGCGCCGGTATGTTCTACTGCGGTGCCGCCACCGTTGCGGATATGCAGGAGAAGACCCGCTTCGTTCGCATCACCGGTGCCGGCCTTAAGGAAAGCCATCCGCACGACATCTACATCACCAAGGAAGCACCCAACTACTCCGTCGCCCCGTAAGAGGCGCGGATGCCCAAAAGAGAGAAAGGAGGCGAGAGTGTGGCACAAGCCCCTCGCATTTACATCACCGGCCTGCACCTCTCGCACGGCGGCGTGGAGCGCGTCATCGTCTCGCTGGCAAACGCGTTTGCACATCGCGGCTTTGCCGTGGAGATCCTCTGTACGTACAACCTCGGCGAGCCTGCCTATCCGCTTGACGGGAGGGTGTCTGTGCGTTACCTGACGGAGGACCGTCCCAACCGCGCGGAAATCCGCGTGGCCCTGCAAGAGAAAGCTTTGTTTTCCTTGGCAAAGGAACTGATTTACGCCGCGGGCGTTTTGCGTCGCAAGAAGCGGACGATGAAAAAGGCACTTTCCGAGATCGGAGAGGGCGTGGTCATCTCCACGCGCCACGAGCACAGCCTGCTTCTGTCGCGTTACGGCCAAAAGGGCGTGTTTAAGATCGCCCAACTGCACGCCGATCACGCCTTTGATAAAAAACTCATTTCCGAGATGCGCTCGGGATACACCAACATCGACGCCCTGCCGCTCTTTTTTGAGAACAGCGTTGAGGAGGTGGGTGCGTTTTTCGAGGGTGTGGAAAAGCACCCGCGCCTGCTTGTCATCCCGAACTTCATCGACGAGGTGACGCCGCCTGTGACGGAGAAGAAAAAGCAGGTCATCGCCGCAGGCAGACTGCATGCGGACAAGGACTTTTTCTCCCTGCTTCGCATTTGGAAAAAGGTGCTTGCCTCCCACCCCGATCACACGCTCGTCATCGCGGGGGAAGGGGAAGAGGAAGCGGCACTGCGTGCCTACGCCGAAGAGCTCGGCATCGCGAAGAGCGTGGAGCTCTGCGGCGCCCTGCCGTATGAAACGCTGCTTTCGGAAATGGCCGCCTCTCGTGCCTATGCTTTGACGAGCATTTCGGAGAGCTTCTCCCTGGTGCTGGTGGAAGCGGCGGCAAGCGGTTGCGTGCCCGTCGCGTATGACGTGCGCGTGGGCCCGCGCGGCATCCTCACCGAGGGGGAGGACGGTTTTTTGATCCCGCACGGGGATGAAGACGCCTTTGCGGAAAAGCTCTCATTTTTGCTCTCGCACGACGACGTGCGCCTTCGCATGCAGGAGAAGGCAAAAATAAATGCCAAACGCTATTTCAAGGACTCCGTCATGGAGCTTTGGGTGGATCTGATCACAAACAGGAAGTAACTATGCTGAAAGAATATTTTGCAAAACTGTATACGGGAAGCGACGCCGAGTACCACGCGAAGATGCGCGCGGCGCTTGAGTGCGGCGAGAAGCACTTCGTCGTCACCGCAAATCCCGAGACGCTGATGATCGGCGAGAAGAACGCGGACTTTGACCGCGTGCTCTGCCGCGAGGAAGTCACCATCGTGCCGGACGGCATCGGCGTGGTGAAGGCGGCGGAGAGCCTCGGAAGAAACATGCACGGCCGCGTGACGGGCGTGGAGCTTTCCGCATTTCTCATCGAGGAGTGCGCAAAGCAGAACAAGAGCGTGTTCCTCTTCGGTGCAAAAGCAGAGGTGTTGGACGCGCTGGTCGAAAAGCTCGGAAAACAGTATCCGAGCCTCGTCATCGCCGGGGCGGAAAACGGCTACGTGAAAGACCGAGACGCGGTCATGGAGCGTGCGCTTGCGGCAAAGCCGGACGTGATGCTCGTCGCCCTCGGCATTCCCGCGCAGGAGCTTTTGATCGATCAGTTTTACGACCGCTTTGAAAAGGGCGTGTTCGTGGGCGTGGGCGGCACCTTCGACGTGCTCTCCGGCACCGTGCGCCGCGCGCCGAAGCTCTTCGTCAAGTTGAATCTGGAGTGGCTCTGGCGCATTTTGCGTCAGCCGAGCAGACTCCGCCGTTTTTACGACAGCAACGTGCGCTTCCTCTCCAAGGTGAAAGCGCTGAGAAAAGAACAACAAAAGTAAAAGTTGACAGTCAGGAAAGGACAGTATTATGCAAGCAGTCATTCTTGCCGCAGGCATGGGCAAACGCCTGAAGGACCTCACTCAGGACGCCACCAAGTGCATGGTGCGTGTCAACGGCGTGACGATGATCGAGCGCATGCTCTCCATCTTGGATCGCAAAGGCCTTTCCAAGATCGTGCTCGTCGTGGGCTACGAGGGACAGAAGCTCAAGGACTTCGTCGCAACGCTTGACGTGAAGACGCCCGTCGAGTACGTCTCCAACGACATTTACTACAAGACCAACAACATTTACTCCCTCTATCTTGCGCGCGAGCACCTCTTGCGCGAGGACACTCTGCTTTTGGAAAGCGACCTCGTCTTTGAGGAAGCGGTGGTGGACCGCATTCTGGAGCATCCGTACCCCTCGCTTGCGCTCGTGGCCAAGTTTGAGAGCTGGATGGACGGCACCGTGGTCAAGCTGGATGAAGAGGGCAACATCTTAAACTTCATTTCCAAAAAGGATTTTCTCTTTGAGGAGATCCCCGACTATTTTAAGACCGTCAACATCTATAAATTCTCCAAGAACTTCTCCGAGACGCACTACGTGCCGTTCTTGGAGGCCTACTCCAAGGCACTCTGCAACAACGAGTACTACGAGCAGGTCCTGAAGATCATCACCCTCCTGGAAAAGCCGGAGATCAAGGCCCTGCCTCTTTCCGACGAGGCGTGGTACGAGATCGACGATCTGCAGGATCTGGACATTGCGGAGTCCATCTTTGCCGATGACCGCAAGGAAAAGCTCAAGAAGTTCCAGTCTCGCTTCGGCGGCTACTGGCGTTACCCGCACCTGCTTGACTACTGTTACCTCGTCAATCCTTACTTCCCGAGTCCCAAACTCGTGGCGGAGATCAAGGCCAACTTTGAACGCCTGCTCTTCAACTACCCCTCCGGCATGCGCGTCAACAGTCTGCTTGCCGCAAAGTACTTCGGCTTGAAGCAGGAGAACGTCGTGGTGGCAAACGGCGCGGCGGAACTCATCAAGGCGCTCGTGGAGAAGCTGGACGGCAAGCTCGGCGTGATCTTCCCGACCTTCGAGGAGTATCCCAACCGCAAGGCAAAGGACGAGGTGGTCTCCTACGTTCCGCAAAACAAGGACTTTACCTACACCGCGGACGAACTCATCGCCTTCTTCGGCGACAAGGACGTTTCCACCCTCGTTCTCATCAACCCCGATAACCCCAGCGGCAACTTCATCAACCTCTCCGACGTGCGCCGACTGGTGAAATTCTTCGGCGAGCGCGGCGTGCGCGTCATTCTTGACGAGTCTTTTGCCGATTTTGCCGACTGTGAGGAAAAGACGCTTTTGGACGAGGATCTGCTCGCCGAGATGCCGAATCTCGTGGTGGTCAAGTCCATTTCCAAGTCTTACGGCGTGCCCGGCCTGCGCCTCGGTATTGCCGCAAGTGCAAACCGAGAACTCGTGGACTTTTTGAAGCGGGACGTCTCCATTTGGAACATCAACTCCTTCGGCGAGTTCTACATGCAGATCTTCGAAAAATACAAGAGCGAGTACGCCGCGGCCATTCGTTTGTTTATTGCCGAGCGTGCGCGCTTTGCAAAAGAACTTGAGACGGTTTGCGGTCTGCGCCCCATTCATTCCGAGGCAAATTTCATTCTCTGCGAATTGACGGGAGGCAAGCGCGCCGAGGACCTCGCTGCCGACCTCTTGGCGGAGGATGCGATCCTGATCAAGGACTTGAGCCCCAAGCGCGGCTTTGACTCGCGCGAGTACATCCGTCTTGCCGTGCGTGATACCGCGGACAACGACCGACTCATTTCGGCATTGAAAAAACACCTGAAGTAAGGAGTTCCCATGAACGTAAAACAAGCAAAGCCCCTGCCTGCGTCCTTAAAACTTGCGGGCGTATTCGTCATGTTGTTTTTGTGCGTGTTCATTCCCGCGCGCAACATTTTGGAATACTTCGTCGGCACTTGGATCAAGCTCGTACCGGACGTTTTGGTCTTGTCGCTTCTCCTCTGGTATGCCGTTGCCACACGGCTTCGCATGCGCTTTTTGGCGCAGGACTTTTTCTTCCTCGCATTTCTCGGTTTGGGCTTTGTCAACACCGTGTTTCTGCAGGGCGTGGGCCTTATGCCCTTCGTGTTTCAGGTGCGCTCCATAGGCGTTTACTACATTCTGTATTTCGTGCTTCGCAACTTCTCCTTTGAAACGCGCGACATTCGCCGTTTCTTGCGTGTTTTGCAGAGCAGCGTGGTCGTGCTGGTGCTTTTGGGCATCGTGGAGAAGGTCTCCGCGAAGACCGTCCTGTTCCCGCCGGAGTGGGCAGACAGAATTCTGTACCGCACCAACTTCTCCCGCATTTACAGTATGCTCAACAACCCGAACACCTTCGGTCTGTTTTTGATCCTCGTCTTTTTCTTCGGCATTTACTGCCAGCTGTATTACGGCATCCGCACCCATTTCCTGTTCACCGCGGCACTCTTCGGCACGCTGATGCTCACCATGTCCCGCTCTTCGCTTCTGGCACTTGCGGGGGGACTCTTGCTCTTGGTGCTCTACGTCATCGTCAAGGCGCGCAAGAAGGTCAAACTGTTCCGCCTTTTGGGCGTGAGCGTCTTGGTGCTTGCCTTGGGCTTCGGTCTGTATTTCGGCGCCATTTACGGCTCGCGCCTCTTCGTGGAGGGCGCGCTTAAGAATGATCCCGACAGTCTTGGGGACGTGGCCGCGGGCAGTGTGGACATCAGTGCGGGCGACCGTCTGAACGAGACTTTGACCGAGGACGAGATCGAGCATTCCGCCGTGTCCGGCCGCATCTTCTCCGTGACCAAGTGTCTGGAGGTCTTGCGCGATTACCCCATCCTTGGCGCGGGCTTCGGCACCTTTGGTTCTTCCGCGAGCATGAATTATCCTTCGCCGATCGCGGATAAATACGGTCTCCCCGCCGATTTTTATTCCGATTGCCAGTACACCGTGGTCATAGCGGAGACGGGCATCGTCGGTACGGCGCTGTTTGCGCTGTTTTTGCTCTCCGTTCTCATCAGCCAGCGCAAGAGCTTTGCCAAGGTCTCCCTCTGTCTGCTCTTCGGCTGGTTCGGTCTGTTCTACAACGTGTTCGAGGTACAGATCGGCGCCATGCTCTTCTGGGTGATCCTGTCCTTCCCCATGGCGGAGGAGACGGAGAAACGTCGCTATTTCGACGTGGAAGAGATCAAGGCGATGGAACTCGACATCCTGCGCCATTTCGTCGCATTTTGCGAAAAACACAGCCTCAATTACATCTTGTACGCAGGCACCCTGCTCGGCGCGATCCGTCACAAGGGCTTCATTCCGTGGGATGACGACATCGACGTCTGCATGCCTCGCCCCGATTACGATCGTTTTGCCGCGCTGGTCAAGGAGGAGCCGGTAGCTTCGCATTTGAAGTTTTACGACTGCCGCGAAGAGGGCAAGTACTGGGTCCCCGTGCCCAAGCTCGTGGACGACCGCACCGAAGGACGTGAGCGCTATCAGGGTCGCGGCGTGCACAACGGCGTGTGGATCGATATTTTCCCTATGGACGCCGTGCCCGAGGACAAGCAGCAGCGCGACGCGCTCTACGCTAAGATCCGCCGCGAAAAGACCATCATCGGTCTGCAGACCACGCCCTTCGTCTTCACTTGGGATCCGGCACGCCTCGTCAAGCGCATTCTGGTGTACCCCTGTTACCTTGTCGGCCAGTTCTGCAACCACCAGAAGCATGCGCGCAAGATCCACGCACTCGCCGAGACGTATCCGTACGACACCTGCCGTCTTCTCACCATTTTGACCGACGGCGTGTATGACCGCGGTCTCATCACCAAGGAGGAAGTGGCAGACACCATTCTCATGCCTTTTGAGGATCTGCAGGTGCGCGTGCCGCGTGAGTACGACAAGTATCTGACCCGGATCTACGGCGATTACATGACTCCGCCGCCCGCCTCTCAGCAGGTGGGACGCCACCATTTCCTTTGCTGGTTCAAAGACGAAGAGAGCGCCAAATGATCTCCGTCAAGCGTTTTTTACAGTCTGCGGGAACGTATTTTTTGGGAAACGTGATGACGCGACTCATCTCGTTCTTCCTGCTTCCCATTTACACCAAGTTCCTCCTGCCCGAGGATATGGGGTATTTTGACGTTTCCACGTCATATCTCAACATCATCGTGCCCGTCATTTGTCTGGAGGTCTGGGCGGCGATGATGCGTTTCCTCTACGACTATGAGGATCGCGCGGGGAAGGAGAAGGTCGTCTTCAACGGCTTCGTGATCTTTTCCGCCTCGGTGCTTCTGTACGTTTTCGGCTTCGTTGCCGTCGGCATCATCACAAGCCTGCGCTGTGCATTTTTCGTGTGCCTGTACGGCATCGGGCTTATGCTGCAGAACGTGTACAGCTATCTTGCCCGCGGCATGGGGCACAATCGCGCCTTTGCCGTGTCGGGCATCGTGTCGAGCTTGATCAACTCCGTTTCAAACATCGTGATGATCTTGGTCTTCGGACTTCGCCTGGAGTCCTTGTACCTTGCCATGATCTTGGGCCTGTTCGTGCAGTTTTGTATGCTGGAAGCAAAGGTGCATGCGCTCAAAGCCATCAAACCGCGTTACTTTGATGCGGCGCTCATGCGCAGTATGCTGCGCTTCGGCCTGCCGCTTTGTCTCAACACTGCCTGCTACTGGTTCTTGTCCGGCTACAACAAGATCGCCGTTTCCGCAACGCTCGGTCTTTCCGATTCGGGCATTTACGCCGCGGCAGGGAAGTTTACCATGATGGTTGCCATCTTCGCCAACTGCTTCTCGCTTGCCTGGCAGGAGATGGTCTATTCCGTCGGCAACGAGAAGGAGAACAAGGCGCGTCTTTATTCCACCGCCTGCAATTGGTGCCTGACGCTTTTGCTCTTTGCTTCGCTTCTCATCGTTCCGGCGGTGAAGGTCGTGTTCCCCTTGCTCATCAACGAGCAGTACGCGGCGGCGTACCACGTCGTGCCGCTTTACATGTTCGCCACCGCCATCAGCACTTTTTCCGGCTTCTTGGGCAACATCTTCGGCGCGGAGAAGAAGACGGGCAGTCTTTTCTACACCACGCTCATTGCCGCGGCCGTCAACGTTTTTTGCTTCCATCTGCTTGTCGGCACGCTCGGTCTGCAGGCGGCAAACGTCGGCCTTGCCGCGGGCTTTGCGCTCAACATCGTTTTGCGTATCTTTGAACTTAAGAAGCTGTATCCCGACGTTCGGATCTTGTATAAGCGCGTGCTGATCTTGCTCGCGCTTCACGTGCCGGTGTTTTATATTTACGACACGCAGCCGCTTTGGGTAAACCTCGTCACCATCGTCTGCGTGGGACTTTTGATGCTCTACTCCTTCCGCGGGGAGATCGGCGATCTCCTTAAGAAATTGAAAGGTAAGAAAGCATGAGGATCGCACTTTTCGGCGGCGGCAACATCGGAACCGCTATGGCCGCCCTGCTCTCCCGCGAGGGGCACGAGGTCGTCCTCATTACTCCGCGCGCGGCTGATTTTGCCCGCGCGATCGTTTATACCGACCGCGTGAACGGAGAGTCGTTTTCCGCACCGATCTTTGCTACCGCGGACTATTCGGAGATCGCGCGCGCAGAGATCGCCTTCGTCACCGTCCCGTCCTTTGCGCTTTCCGACGTGGTGGAGAAGATCGCCCCGTTTTGGAAAAAAGAGACGCCGCTCGGCATCGTGCCCGGCAGCGGCGGCGGGGAACTTTTGCTCTCGGATTTTCTTTCTCGCGGGTTTACCGTTTTTGGACTGGATCGCGTGCCGTGCATTTCCCGCGTGAGCGAGTACGGCAGAAGCGTTGCCGCAAGCAAGAAGGACGCCGTGCGTCTTGCCGCTATCCCGCGCGCACAAAGTGCCGCGCTTGCCGCGACGGTCGGTGCGCTCTTGAACCTTACCTGCACCCCGCTTGACAATTATCTGACGGTCACCTTTACCCCGTCCAACCCCATTTTGCATACCGCGCGCCTCTATTCGCTCTACTTTGCAAACGAGCAGCACGCTTACGATGAGAACGTTCTGTTTTACGA
>JAFYLE010000105.1 GCA_017537265.1 Clostridia bacterium
ATCGGCGGCGGTGAAGGCGGCGCAAGCGGCCAGATCATCGTCACCGACAGTGCAATCGTTTCTGCCAAGGGCGGCAAAAATGCCGCCGGCATCGGCAGCGGCAGTTCCGCACGCAGTCGCACCATCACTATCTCCTCAGCGGCAACGGTAGAAGCCTCCGGCGGAGATGGCGCGGCAGGTATCGGCAGCGGTAAGGGCGGCAACGCCTCCAAGATCGAAATCCGTGACACGGCCGTGGTTCGCACCATGGGTGGCCTCGGCGGTGCCGGCATCGGCAGCGGTTCCAACGCCTCCGCCACGATGGTTGCCATCGGTGACAATGCAATCGTCCGCGCACGCGGCGGCGACGGTGCCGCAGCAATCGGCGCCGGCAAGGCCTCTGCCCTAACGGTCGGCGTTAACATCTCCGGCTTTGCAAACGTCTTTGCAATCGGCGGAAAAGACGCCGCCGGCATTGGCGGAACAACTCTCGGCGGCGGCAATCTGACGTTGACCGGATCTGCACTCGTGGAGACCTACGGCGGCATCGGCGGCGCAGGCTTCGGCGGCGGCAAAGGTGGCAACGTCCTCTCCATTACGATCGACTCGCGCGCGACCATCTACGCTTACGGCGGCAAAAACGCCGCGGGTATCGGCACGGGCGAGAGCGGCAGTTACGAAAAGATTAAGATCGCGGGCTTTTCCAACGTCTACGCCCTCGGCGGTAAATACGGCGCGGGCATCGGCGGAGGCAAGACCTCCGCTTGCGGGCAGATCCGCATTCACGACAGTTCATTCGTTACCGCGCAAGGCGGCAACTTCGGCGCGGGCATCGGCACAGGCGCCAAGAACGCCCCCGACTTTGCGCCGAGCGCCGGTGACATTTACATTTACGGCGACGCAAGCGTGCGTGCCGCGGGCGGCAAGGATGCCGCAGGTATCGGCGGCGGTCTGTTTGCCTCCGGCGGGCGCGTGACGGTCACCGACACGGCGGCTGTCTCCTCCTACGACAATCTTACCGTTACCGTAGATTCCAACAAACCCGAAAAGCTGGCGGACTACTCCAAGGTGGAAGCGGCAATCGCCAAAGTGCCGAAAAACCTTGACGAATTCACTGAACAGTCCGTGAAAATTCTGCAAGACGCCATCAAAGAGATCAACTACAACCTGCCCGCCACAAAGCAAGAACAGGTTGATAACTACGCCGCATCCATTGAACGTGCAATTTCCATTCTTGTGAAAAAAGGCACGAAAGTTGAGATCATCCCTGCCGACAATTCCTTTGAGTCCGGCAAGCCCCTCATCTTCGACTACAAGGGTGCGACCAGTCCCAAAGACCAAATCGTCATTCTCAAAAAGGGGCACCTGCCCACTGACACCGAAATTGACCCCGTCTTCCAAATTCCCTACGGCAAACCGATCTTCAGCCAATTCTGCGCTGACACGGAGGGCAAACTCGTCTCTGAGGGCACCGTGGTCTTCGTTCCCGATAAAAATCACTTCCTGAGCGCACTTGGCTACGGCGGACTCCCCGAAGGTGAATACACTGCATACTTCTGTGCCGAGGGCAAGAACGAGCCGATCTTTCTCGTAAACTTCAAAGTGACCGGCATCGCCTTAAACGAAGCCGACTACAGCGCAGTGGAAGAGGCGATTGCCTCGATCCCGCAAGACCTCACGCCTTACAGCACCGACTCCGTCACGGCTCTTCAAAACGCAATCAACGCCGTAGAATACAACCTGCTTGCCTCTGACCAGGCAAAAGTAGATGGATTTGCCAAGGCCATTCGCGACGCCATTGCCGCTCTTACGGCTGTCAACAGCGTCTCCGAGGACGTTGTGCAAGGCACTTCCTTCTACACCCTGCCCGACGGCACGAAAGAAAGTTACTCCCTTTCTCTTTTGACCCACACAGTGGGCCAAAACGAGCGCGTTGTCCTGCTCGCCAAGGCAAGTGAAGCGCCTGAAAGTTACGGTTGGGGCCTCATTCCCACCCATTCCTCCAACATTGAGGAAGTCGGCAAGGAAAGCATTGTACCCGCCATCAACCACGTGACCAACGCCGACGATGTTCAGGTGGGTGAAAACGAGAACTTTGACACCACGGGTCTTGCCTCAAGCAAGATCGGCGCGGGTGCGGGTTGCAACATGCAGGGATCGTTTAAGATCTCCGACACGGCGACTTTCAACGGTTCTCTCGCCACCTCCACCGTACATTTGGAATACCGCGCGTCCATCGGAAGACTGTCTTTTGACTACATCTCCGGCGAGACCTTTGCGCTTCCTGCAAACGTGACTTGCCCCGGCTACATCTTCAAGGGATGGTCCACCGACGAAAACGGCACTTCCCCCGCAAGCGGCACTTTCACACTTGGTGCAGATCTGACCTTCTACGCCAACTGGGACATCGTGCCCGTCTCCATTGAAAAAGACTTTCGCTTTGCTTCCGGCGCGCTGGGTGTGAATTACAGCGACCAAATTCGTCTGAGCGAAGCAAGTGCGAACTTCACCGCCACCATCAGTTCCGGTGAGTTGCCCAAAGGCCTGACGCTCGACCCGACGACGGGCCGCATCTTCGGCGTTCCGACTGACCTCGGCACCTTTGACTTCACGTTGCTCATTGTGGACGCCAACGGTACCCGCACCGAAGAAGCTTACTCCATCTCCATCTATCAGCCCGTGGAAATGACCTTTACCTTCCACACTTCCAAGGTAGATGAAGCGGCAACGAAAGGCGAGATCTACTTCTACTACTCCTATCGCGACCGCGGAAACGGCGCTCTCAAGGAAAGCACGCCCATCAACCTCACCGAGCTCTTGAGCGAGATCGACCCGAATGCGCTGAAGCCTGCAAGCGTGGACACCATTACGCTGACACTCGGCGCCTACGTGGGTGAGCCCGTGGAACTCTTCTTTGAAAATAGCATGCCCGAGGACGGCTGGCGTGTGGACAAGGTGGTCATCTCCTCCCCCGGCGGCGACGGTATGCATGCCTTTGAAAAGACGTACCAGATCAACGCGTGGATCGGCAACGTGGACAAGGCAAACTTCTTCGAAAGCGGCGCCTTCGGCATCTTTGTCATCCTGCTTGTCATCCTACTGGCCATTGTAGGACTCATCATCTTCCTGCGCATCAAAAACCGCAAGCAGACCTCCCCAACCCCTTCGGGACGCGGTGCGGTCCGCAAAAGCGTCGCAAAGAAGCCCGTCAAGCAAATCAAGCCGAACGAAACGCCAAAACAATAACGTGAATAAATGAAAAAGCAGAAACGAATTCGTTTCTGCTTTTTTGTTGGACTATACTTACCGCCAAAAACAAGATCTGTATTTCCCAAAAGCTTTTTCAGCGGAAGAGCAACAAAAACGCCTTGCTTGTTGCGCACGCTTTGTAAAACAATCAAAAAAGCCCGTACGGTGTACGGGCTTTTGTTTTTTTCGGTGATCAAAGGACGAAGTGTTTGGGCAGACCGAAATCGTCGTAGAAGCCGTGGGCTTCGCCACGGATGAGGGGGGCGAGGTACGAAAGACAGGCATCGGTGACGCCGTTACCCTCGGCGTTGATGAACTCATCCGGTACGGTCTTGATCTGATTTGCGATGTCGTCAACGTCAAAGGCGCGGGTGATGCACAGACCCATGGGATCCGTCTCGCGCACGAAGCCCATCATAACGCCGTCCAAACCGTCGATTGCGGCCTCCACGGCGGCGCGGCCGACTTCCACGCTCTCCTCCAAGTCACAAAGAGAGGCGCTGTGTGCGGCGCAACGCTGCAGGATATTCAACTCTACGCTGCGGGCCTTACATCCGATCTTCTCGCGCACGAGGGTCTCCAGCGCCTTGCCCGTACCCGCGAGGTAACGGTGACCGAAGGCGTCTGCAACACCGCTTTGCGTGCCCTCACCGACGTATTTGCCGTTGGGGTAACGGATACCCTCGGAAACGGCAATCACGACGTTGGGGTGCTTCTCCAACGCAGCGCGCACGTCAGACAAAAAGCGCTCGTCGTCAAAGTCGCGTTCGGGCAGATACACGAGATCGGGCTCGCCCGCGCCGCTCAAACGCGGCAGGGCGGCGGCACAGGTCAGCCAGCCCGCGTCACGGCCCATGATCTCCACGATGGTGACGGCCTTGACGGTATATACGGCACAGTCACGGATGACCTCCGCGATACTGGTTGCAATGTACTTGGCGGCACTTCCATAACCCGGGGTATGGTCGGTGCCTTCCAAGTCGTTATCAATGGTCTTCGGAACGCCGACACATACAAGATCTTTGTTGTGTGCGGCGGCGTAAGCAGAAAGCTTGGCAACAGTGTCCATGGAGTCGTTGCCCCCAATATAAAAGAAGTAGCCGATCTCTTTCTGTGCAAAGAAGGAAAAGATGGCCTCATAAGTCTCCTCTGCGCCTTCCGAAAGCGGGTCGGGCAACTTCTTGCGGCAACTGCCCAGAGCAGCCGCGGGAGTATTCTCAAGAAGCGACAGTTCGCTCTCATTCTCCTCAAAGCGTGCGGTCAAATCCACGACGCGGCCTGCGAGCATGCCTTCCACGCCGTTGACGGCGCCGTAAAGGATGCCGATCTCTTCAGAAGACAGACAGCCGCGGATAACGCCGGAGAGCGTGGCATTGATGGCTGTGGTGGGACCGCCGGACTGACCGACGATTGCGTTACAATACTTCATTTTGCCGCCTCCTCGATGGTGGTGATGTCGTAAGGAGTCTGCTGATACACAAAATAATTAAGCCAATTGGAGAATAAAAGATGCGCCGCGCTTCTCCAACGGTTTTTGGGCTCTTTGGTGGGGTCGTCATCGGGAAAATAATTCTCGGGGATCTCGGGGTCGATGCCCTTGTTGACGTCGCGGAAATACTCGGTGGAAAGGGTGTCCGCGTCATACTCCACGTGACCCGTCACGAACACGTTGCGGCGAGACTTGGAGGCGATGATGAACGCGCCCGCCTCTTCGCTTGCGGAGAGCAATTCCAGCTTCTCGTTTGCCAAAACGTCTGCGATATCCACCGTGGTATAGCGTGAATGCGGTGCCAAAAACTCCTCGTCAAAGCCGCGCAACAACTCGTGCGAGGGCGAGAGGATGCTGTGCGAATAAACGCCGGACAGCTTCTTTTTCAAATTGCGTTTTTCGATGCCGTAGCGATAATACAAGCCTGCCTGTGCGCCCCAGCAAATGTAAAGATTGGAATGGACGTTCTTGCGCGCCCACTCAAAGAGTTCGCAAAGTTCGTCCCAATAATCGACTTCTTCAAACTTCATTTGCTCCACGGGGGCACCGGTGATAATGAGGCCGTCAAACTTACAGTCTTTCACCTGCGAAAAACGCTGATAAAACTGCAACAGATGCTCCTCGGAAGTGTTCTTGGAGGTGTGACTCTCCATCTGTAAAAACGTGATCTCCAACTGCAAAGGCGTGTTGGAAAGCAAACGGAGAAGTTGCGTCTCCGTCACGATCTTGGTTGGCATTAAATTGAGAATGGCGATGCGCAAGGGACGGATGTCCTGGCTTTTTGCGCGTCCCTCGTCCATGACGAAGATATTCTCCTCTTCCAGCACGCGACGTGCGGGCAGTTTTTGCGGAATGGTTACGGGCATATCGATCAACCTCTTTTGATGGCTTTATAAATATAATGGGTGTCGGTCTCGGCAATGCGTTCAACGCCGAAACCTGCGTTAGTGCAAAGTTTTTCCACGGTCTTCGGTGCATAAAGACGCTGGCGTTCGTACTCGACGCTGCGGGTATAAGTGCCGTCACCGTTCTCTTCGAAAAAATGGAACACGAAGTCACAAAAAGCACGCTCTTTGTGATACGCCTTCTCCCACGTACAGAAGAGCCCGTCACGCTCCAAGACCTCTGCGGAATTGCCGTATTCGTTCTCAAAACGTTCTTTTTTGCTCAGGTCAAAAATGAACACGCCCTCGTCATTCAAGTGCTCTGCGGTGCGACAAAAAACCTCGGAGAGTGCCTCGGTCTTAAGCACGTAATTGAGCGTGTCGTGCAAGCAAAGGGCAAAGTCGAAACGCACGCCAAGCGAAAGTGCGGTGATATCCTGATGCACGAAACGAACGGAGCGTCGAGCAGCAAAGGCCTTCGCATCCGCGGCGGAGAGCATCTCCTCCGAAAGATCCACGGCGGTCATTTGGTACTCGCCCGAAAGCAAGATGGCAAGGTCGCCCGTGCCGCAACCGAGGTCCAGCCCCGTGCGAGTGCCCTCCGGCAAGTGGGACGCGATTAAAGCGCGCTCGGAGGTATAGTCCGCACCGTCGTTCAAACGGTCGTAAAAATGCGCCATAGCAGATGCAAAACTCACGGAATACCTCCAAAATCAATATTTACTGTATTTTACAACGAAATGCGCTTTTTGTAAAGTAAAAACCTCCGCCCTTCAAAAGAGCGGAGGCCGTTTGACAACAAATTACGCTTCCACGCTACCATGATAGACGGTGACGCAGGGACCGGTCAGGAAGATACCCTCATCGGTAACCTCCACGGCGAGTTTGCCGCCGCGCACGCGCACGGAAACGCGGGTATCTTTCTTACAGATGCCGAGGCGCACTGCCGCCATGACGGACGCGGAAACACCCGTGCCGCAGGCAAGCGTTTCCCCGCTGCCGCGCTCCCAAATGCGAATATCGAGCGAAGTGGGGGAAATGACGCGAACAAACTCCGCATTGATGCGCTCGGAAAAGAGCGGGTGATTCTCCACCGCGGGACCGATGCGAGGCAAATCCAAATTTTCAATGTCTTCCCAGAAGGATACGGCGTGAGGGTTACCCACGGAAAGCGCAGTGAGGCGCATAGTGGAATCCTGCACACGAACGGGACGGTCGATCATCTCTTCGGCGTCGGGCGTTTTGGTGACGGCAGACAGGGCAAAGTCCGCCTTACCCATGGCAACGCGAGCCGCGGTGACGACACCGTCCTCCACGACGACGTCAACAGTCTTGAGTCCGCCCAAGGTCTCGATCTTCATGGTGCCTTTTTTGACACCGCGTTCTTCATAAAGAAACTTGGCAACGCAACGCACGCCGTTGCCGCACATTTCCGCCTCGCTGCCGTCGGCATTAAAGATGCGCATTTTGGCATCGTTCTCCTCGCACTCCGGCGGAAGAACCAAAATAATGCCGTCACCACCGACGGACAGACCGCGCGGAGAAAGACGCACGGACAAGTCCGCGGGATCGGAAATAGTCTGTGCGAAGCCATCAAAAAAGAGGTAATCGTTACCTGCACCTTGCATTTTGACAAAATTCAGTTTCATACTACCCTCCAATGTACTGATAGATATTCTTTTACACTATCTATAGTATATTGCAACATTCAAGTTCTGTCAAGCGACTTGCAACTTTGAAAAAAATCTGTATAATAGAAAAAAAGCGACATTTTGAGGTGGATTATGCGCCTTTGTACTGCACACGAACTGCGTGCGCTTGAAGAAGCGACACAACAACAATACGGCATTTATCCCGCGCAACTCATGGACACCGCTGCCGAGTGCCTCTACGAGGCGCTCGTGCACGACACGCCCGCCACGCCCGAGGACGTCGTCATCCTCTGCGGCGCCGGCAACAACGGCGCGGACGGATACACCCTTGCCGCACTCTGTCGCAAACGCGGGATCCGCGCGAGCGTGATCGCAGTCGAGCCTCCGACTTCTCCGCTCTGCCGCGAACGCGCTTTCTCCTGCAACACGCTTTCCTCCCCGCTCTTTTCCTACGAAGGCTCCGACCGCGTGCTCTGTGATAACCTGATCCAAAAAGCCTCGGTCATCGTAGACTGTATTTTTGGCATCGGCTACGATGCAAGACGCACGCCTGACGACCGTTTTCTCGCCCTCTGCCGCGTGCTTTCGAACAGCAAGGCGTTCATCATCAGTGCGGACGTTCCCAGCGGACTGGACTGCGACAGCGGCGAATTCTGGCGCGAAGGCAGCACTTCCGCACTCGTTTTTGCCGACCTGACAGTGACCTTCACCGCCTCCAAGCCCGCTTTAGAGACCGCCCCCGGCTCCCTTGCCGCCGGCAAAGTCAAGGTGGTGGACGTCGGCATCCCGACGGAACTTTTGAAAAAGTGTCCGAACAAAGCCACCCTTGCCGACGAAAGTCTGAAAGCGCTTCTGAAAAAACGCGAAAAGGAAAGTTCCAAAGCTAATTACGGAAAACTCTTCTCCTTCTGCGGCAGTCGCGACATGCCGGGTGCCGCCGCTCTTGCCGCCATCGGCGCCCTGCGCTGCGGCGTGGGTCTCTTGACTTGCGCCTCCGAGGAGGTTTGCCTTGACTACTTAAAGCAAAAATACTGTGAGCCGATCTACCTCCCTCTGTGCGAAACGGTAGACAGCGAGATCGACTTCGCCCGAACACGAGACCTTTTCACGCGCAGACTCGTCTCTCAAACCGCGGTACTCATGGGTCCCGGAATGAGCACTGACCGCGATCGCGAGGCGCTGCTTGAAGCAATTCTGACGGAAGCCTCCTGCCCCGTCGTATGTGATGCGGATGCACTGACGATCCTTGCCTCGCGCCCCGACCTTTTGGAAACCTACGGCGAGAAGCTCATCCTCACCCCACACCC
>JAFYLE010000106.1 GCA_017537265.1 Clostridia bacterium
CCTGCTGGTGGTCGGAGAACGCGAAGCGGCCGCGGAGTCGGTCGCCGTGCGCACGCGGCGTGAAGGCGAGGTCGGAGCGATGACGCTGACGGCATTGGCCGAAAAAATGCGTCATGAGGTTGACAATAAAGAGATTTAGTGATATTTTAAACAGTATGGCCGGAGGGTGGAGGCATTCCTCCCTCCGAGGTGTGGTTTTACATGTCGGTCGCATTGTCCGTGCGCGGAACGGTTCCGCCGGAAAGGGCGTCCGGCAAAAAGGGAGGGTACTTCCATCGCAAAGCTGTTGAAACCTAATGACCGCAGCGTCACCTTCAGCGAGGTGCGGCTGATCGGTTTGGAGGGCGATCAACTCGGCGTGGTCAGCTATGCCAGAGCACGTGAGCTCGCGCAGGAAGCCGGGCAGGATCTGGTGCTGGTCTCCGACCGCTCGACGCCTCCGGTGGTGCGGATAATGAACTTCGGAAAGCTCCGCTACGAGCAGAAGAAGAATTTGAAGCAGCAGCGGAAGAACACGGCGGCGCAGAAGGTCAAGGAGGTCAAGTTCCGTGTGAACATCGACCAGCACGATTACGAGACCAAGATCAAACACGCGCTGGACTTTCTTGAAAAGAAGTATCGGCTGAAGATCACGCTGGCGATGCGCGGTCGTGAAATGGCGCATCAGGACATCGCGTTCGACGTGGTGCGCAAGGTGATGGGCGAGCTCGCTCCATACGCCGACGCCGACGGGCAGCCGAAGCTGCTGGGGCGTAACATATCAGTTAATTTCTCCCCCAAATAGGCGGGAGTTTGAAAACAGGCGTCGCAGCCGGTGGAGCATTGACCGGCTCGGGCGCAACAGGAAAGGAAATAACAATGCCGAAGCTCAAAACGAGAAAGTGCGCCGCGAAGCGCCTCAAGGAGACGGGGACCGGCAAGTTCCGTCACCACAAGGCCGGCGCCCGCCACCTGAAGTCGTCCAAGAACGCGAAGCGCAAACGTCGTCTGCGTCAGGATGGGGCCGTGTCCCACGCCGAGCGCAACCGCATCAAGGCGGCTCTGCCGTACGGTCTGTGATCGGGAAAGGAGAGATAGATCATGAGAAGCACTTATGCAGTTCCTTCCCGCAAGCGCCGCAAGCAGCTCCTGGAGCGGGCGAAGGGTTTTTACGGAAACAGCAGCAAGAACCTTCGCGTCGCCTACGACGCGGTGGACAAGGCGCTGGTGCACTCCTATGAGGGGCGCAAGCAGAAGAAGCAGCAGTACCGCGGTCTGTGGATCGTCCGCATCAACGCGGCCTGCCGTGCGCTGAATGTGAATTACAGCCAGTTTATGAGTGCCCTGAAGAAAGCCAATATCGAGTTGAACCGCAAGGTCCTCGCCGATCTGGCGGTCAGGGAGCCCGCGGAATTCAAAGCGCTGGTGGAAAAAGTCACCCGCTGAATGCATCTTTTCTGCCAAAGGAATTCTCAACACGTACTTCTTGCCACTCACATTCTGCAAGAAGTTGTCGCGCAACCAGGGGTTCAAGTTCTTCAGCAAAGCATAGGTTGTACCTTGTTTCTTGGCCCATGCGGCGAGGTCGGTAATGCCGGTAGTCACGGTCACTTCCTTGTAAGGCACTTGCATATATAAGTCCGAAGCGCGTAAACGGAATCC
>JAFYLE010000107.1 GCA_017537265.1 Clostridia bacterium
ATCTACGACTCCGCGATCATGATGGCGGTAACGCCTCTCTCAGCTGAGTCGATCAAGCAGGGCGGCGCACCGATGCAGTTCCCCGATTTCACCGCGGGAATAGAAAACAGAGCAGTTGCGGAAGGCAAATACAAGCTCTTTTGAGTGCAGAGTGCAGAATGCAGAGTGCAGAGTTAAGGAAAATTTTCTCACTGCGTTCGAAAATTATTTAATTAAACTGCTTTTTGAGCTTGCGAAAAAAGCCACCTCAACTCTGCACTCTGCACTCTTAACTCTGCACTAAAAGGAGTTTATCATGCCTTTCTTCTACTACTTCGACCCCACCTACATTCTCGTCTTTATCGGACTTATCATCTCGGTATGGGCGCAGGTTACGGTGCAGTCGACGTTTAACAAATATTCGCGAGTTCGTGTTTCCCGCGGAGTTACGGGGGCGGATGCGGCGCGTCAGGTGCTCTCGCACGGCGGAGTGCACGGCGTTTCGATCAAGTCGATCCGCGGCAGTATGACCGACCACTATGATCCGCGCGACAATTCGATCAGCCTTTCCGAGACCGTCGGCGGCGTTTCGACGGCTGCCGCTATCGGCGTTGCCGCGCACGAGGCGGGTCACGCGCTTCAGCACGCACAGGGTTACGGCCCGATCAAGCTTCGTATGGCTATCATCCCCGTTTGCAATTTCGCTTCCTCCCTCGCGATGCCACTTTTCATTCTCGGATTGCTCTTTGCATCCTGGAATCCCGAGACGAGCTTCGGACTTCTTATGATGCAGGCGGGCATTCTCGCCTTCTCGGTCGCGGTCTTCTTCCAGGTCGTGACTCTGCCCGTTGAATTCAACGCCTCCCGCCGCGCTATGGCGGCTCTCGAGGCTTCGGGCTGCTATACCGACGAGGAGCTTGACGGTGCGCGTAAAGTTCTCCGCGCCGCCGCTATGACCTACGTTGCCGCACTCGCGGTGTCGCTCTTACAGCTTCTCCGCCTTATCATCCTTTCAAACAACAGAAGAAGATAATGTCAGAAAATAAAAACGTACGCCGCGCCGCGCTCGATATCCTTATGCGAATGGAAAAGGAGGCGGGCGAGGGCTATTCCAACCGCCTGATCGACTCCGCGATCTCTAAGCTCGGCTTCGAGGGCGCGGACCGCGCGCTCCTCTCGCAGATCGTTTCGGGCGTGACCGAGCGACGCATAACGCTCGACTTTATAATTCAGAAATTCTCAAAGGCACCGCTCTCAAAGCTTGACCGCGACGCGCTCTGTCTGCTTCGTATGGGTATCTATCAGCTGAGATACCTTGACCGCATTCCCTCGCACGCCGCCGTCAATGAAACGGTCAACCTCGCGCGCTCGCGCTCACGCGGATTTATCAACGCGATCCTGCGCTCCTATCTGCGCACTGATGAGATAAAATTCCCCGAAAAGCCGACGGATCTCCGACTTTCGGTGACTTATTCCGCGCCTCGCGAGCTTTGCGCTAAGCTTATCTCGCTTTTCGGTGTCAAAAAGGCGGAAAGCATCCTTGCCGCCTACCTCGACACTCCCGCGCTTACTCTGCGCGTAAACACCCTGAAAACGACCCGCGACGAGCTGATAGCTATGCTCACCGCCGAGGGATTCGAATGCACTCCCACCGCGATCTCGCCCTATGGTGTTCGCGTTAAGGGTTCCGGACTCCCCTCTGCGATCGCGTACGGACTCTGCTACGTTCAGGACGAAGCCTCGCAGATCTCCTCGCTCGTTCTCGCACCGACCGCGGAAGACACTCTGCTTGACGCTTGCGCTTGCCCCGGAGGAAAATCCTTCTCGGCGGCGATGCTGATGAATAACGCGGGAAGCATCAC
>JAFYLE010000108.1 GCA_017537265.1 Clostridia bacterium
TACGGCAAACTTGAACGCCATCAAGGCCATGGGGCGCAGCGACCTCTTCCTGACGCTGGAGATCATCAAAAAGATCGTGGGACTTGCGCTGCTCTTCTCCACCATGTTCATCAGCGTGGAGGCAATGGCACTCAGCATGCTTGCCTCTGCCGTGCTCTCCAGCATCATCAATTCTTTCCCGAACAAAAAACTCTTAAACTACAGTTACTTTGAGCAGATGAAGGATCTCTTGCCCTCACTTTTGCTCTCCCTGTTCATGGCGGTTGCGGTATTCTTCCTCGGTTTTCTGCCCCTGCCGGACATTGCCCTGATCGCCATCCAGGTCCTTGCCGGTGCCGCCATTTACGTGATCGGTTCCATCCTCTTCAAGTTCGACAGTTTCCGCTACCTCTTGAACACCGTCAAGAGCTACCTGAAAAAGTCCCCCAAAAAAACCGAAGAATAAACAGTTGAGGTATTCCATGCCCATCTACGTCACACGCTCTTCCATGCCCTCTTTTGAAGAGTACTGCGAGGAGATCCGCCCGCTATGGGAAAGCCGCCATCTGACAAACCGCGGTGCAAAGCATCAGGCGTTTGAAGAAAAGCTTTCCGCCTACACGGAGTGCTCCCACGTGTCCCTCTTCACAAACGGACACCTGGCGCTGGAGGCGGCGCTTTCCGCCTACGGCTTTGAGGCGGGCAGCGAGGTCATCACCACGCCCTTTACCTTTGCCTCCACCACGCACGCGATCGTGCGCGCGGGACTCGTCCCCGTATTCTGCGACATTGATCCCGCAGACTACACGATAGACCCCGCCAAGATAGAAGAACTCGTCACCGAAAAGACGGTCGCCGTTCTGGCGGTCCACGTATACGGAAACCCCTGCCACGTGCATGAGATCGAAAAAATCGCAAAGAAACACTCCCTGAAAGTCATCTACGACGCGGCACACGCCTTCGGCGAAACACTCTTCGGCAAAAACATTGCCGCCTTCGGCGACGTGTCCATGTTCAGCTTCCACGCGACCAAGGTGTTCAACACCATTGAGGGCGGCGCACTCTGCACAAGCGACGAGGCGCTTTGGCGCACGGTGGAATGTGCCAAGAACTTCGGACTCTCCGGAGAAGATGCAACGCTCGTCGGCACCAACGCGAAGATGAACGAATTTCAAGCGGCGATGGGACTGCTCAACTTAAAGCACCTGCCCGAAGAAATCGCACGCCGAAAGGCGGTGGTACAGCTCTACCGCGAAAAACTCGGCGGCAAAGACGGCATTACCCTCGTCTCGCCCTGCACGAGCTTAACAGAAAACTGCGCCTACTTCCCCGTGCTCTTTGACGGCTACAAATACAGCCGCGACGAAGTGATCGCACGGCTTGCCGAGCAGGAGATCTACGCCAGAAAATACTTCTTCCCCATCACAAGCGAATTTTCCTGCTACCGATACTTAAACCCCGCACCTACCCCGATCGCAAAACACGTCTCCGAAAACATCCTGACTCTGCCCCTCTTCGCAGACCTCTCCCTTGACGACGCAGAGCGCATTTGCAAGATCATTTCAGACTGAGAAAGGACACACTCATGAAAGGCATTATCTTAGCCGGCGGACGCGGCACGCGCCTCTACCCGATGACCAAGGCAGTCTCCAAACAACTGCTCCCCATCTACGACAAGCCCCTCATCTACTACCCGCTCTCCATTCTGATGCTCGCGGGCATTCGTGAGGTGCTCATCATCTCCACGCCGGAAGATACCCCCGTATATGAAAAACTGCTCGGTGACGGCAAGCAGATCGGCATTTCCATCTCCTACAAAGTGCAGGAAACGCCCCGCGGCCTTGCCGACGCCTTTATCCTCGGAGAGGAATTCATCGGCGACGACAGCGTCTGCCTCATCCTCGGCGACAACGTGTTCTACGGACAGGACATGACCCGCGTGCTGCAAAGCGCAATGAACAACAAGACGGGTGCGACCATCTTCGGTTACCCGGTCAAGGACGCCAGAAGTTTCGGCGTGGTGGAATTCGACAAAGACAGAAACGTCATTTCCATCGAGGAAAAGCCTGCCCACCCGAAATCCAACTACGCGGTGCCCGGTCTGTACTTCTACGACAACCGCGTGGTCGAGATCGCCAAGAACGTCAAGCCCTCCGCCCGCGGCGAAATTGAGATCACCGCCGTCAACAACGCGTATTTGGAAATGGGTGAGCTCAAGGTCACCCTGCTCGGACGCGGCATGGCCTGGCTGGACACCGGCACGCCCGACGGCATGCTGAAGGCCGCCGAATTCGTGGAGGCGGTACAAGACCGCCAAGGCTTCTACGTCTCCTGCATTGAGGAGATCGCGTGGCGTCGCGGATTTATCACCACCGAACAGCTCCTCGCCCTGGGCGAGAGTCTGAAAATGACCGACTACGGCCAATATCTCTTGCAGATCGCAAAAGGAGAGTTCTAAATGACCATTATTGTGACCGGCGGCGCCGGATTCATCGGTTCCAACTTCATCTTCCATATGATGGAGGCCCACCCCGACTACCGCATCATCTGTCTGGACAAACTCACCTACGCAGGCAACCTCTCCACGCTCGCCCCCGTGCTTGACAAGGAGAACTTCCGTTTTGTGAAGGCGGATATCTGTGACCGCGAGGCCGTCTACACCCTCTTTGAAGAAGAAAAGCCCGACATCGTCGTCAACTTTGCCGCGGAGAGCCACGTGGATCGCTCCATTGAAGACCCCGGTGTGTTTTTGCAGACCAACGTGCTCGGCACAGGCGTGATGATGGACGCGTGCCGCAAATACGGCATCACCCGCTACCACCAAGTCTCCACCGACGAGGTGTACGGCGACCTGCCGCTGGACCGTCCCGACCTCTTCTTCACCGAAGAAACGCCCATTCACACCAGCAGCCCCTACTCCGCCTCCAAAGCGGCGGCGGACCTTCTGGTGCTTGCCTACCACCGCACCTTCGGCCTGCCGGTGACCATCAGCCGTTGCTCCAACAACTACGGCCCTTACCACTTCCCCGAGAAGCTCATCCCCCTGATGATCGCCAACTGCCTTGCGGAAAAGCCCCTGCCCGTCTACGGTGAGGGCCTCAACGTGCGCGATTGGCTCTACGTCACCGACCACTGCCGCGCCATTGACCTCATCATCCACAACGGACGCGTAGGCGAAGTGTACAACATCGGCGGCCACAACGAGATGCGCAACATTGACATCGTACGGCTCATCTGCCAACAGCTGGGCAAGAGCGAAGACCTCATCACCTACGTCACCGACCGCAAGGGACACGACATGCGCTACGCCATTGACCCCGCCAAGATCCATGCGGAGCTCGGTTGGCTACCCGAGACCAAGTTTGCCGACGGCCTGAAAAAGACCATTCAATGGTACCTCGACAACCGCGACTGGTGGGAGCCCATCATCAGCGGCGAGTACCGTGACTACTACAAGAAGATGTACGAAAACAGATAACGCAAAAAGCCGCTCAACGAGCGGCTTTTTCTGCCTCGAACGAAAGGAGTCCCACATGGACTTTCAACGCCTTGTTCTGCACCGAGAATCCTGCCGTGCGTACGACTCGGCTCGCGCAGTGGAGGATGAAAAGCTCCGCCTTGTTTTGGAGGCGGCACGCCTCGCCCCCTCCGCCTGCAACGCGCAACCCTACCGCTTTACCGTCTGCCGCGGAGAACTTGCAAAAGAAGTGGCGCGCGCCACGTCCGGCATGGGAATGAACCGCTTTGCCCTCGATGCGCCGATCCTCCTCGTCATCAGCGAGGACGACTACAACAAGACCGCCGCCCTCGGCGCAAAACTCAAAGGCAACGACTACCGCTCCATTGACATCGGCATTGCGGCAAGCCACCTGACGCTTGCGGCAAGCGACCTCGGCCTTTCCACCTGCATTCTGGGTTGGTTTGACGACCGAAGGATCCGAGAACTCTGCGCGCTCTCGCACCCCGTACGTCTCGTCGTCACCCTCGGCTACGCCAAGGAGGACAAGGCACCCCGCGAGAAAAAACGCAAAGAATACAGCGCCTTGATCCAAGAAAAAAAGTAATCAAACAGGCAAAACAAAAAAACACCCAAAGGGAGACACTCCGTAAGGAAGTTGTCTCCCTTTTTGCATATAAAAA
>JAFYLE010000109.1 GCA_017537265.1 Clostridia bacterium
CCAACAGCGATGAAAGGAAAAACCATGAACGAAAACAGCTATGTCAACTTCGGCCGCAAGCCCTATACCGACCTTCGCCCTGCGCCCAAGCCCATCATCCCGTTCTTCAAGCCTGATGGCGCGTATGCGGGCATGGCGGCGAACGACCTCGACTACCAGATGCGCCGCAGCGCGGAGGCCCTCGAGGGCGAGCTCGCCGAAGCCGGCGAGGCCCGCGTGATTCAGCTGGCCCTCCTAGGCGGCGAGCCCAAGCATTCGAAATCGTGGGAGCTCTATGCAGACGGAGCACTCGCGGCATCCGGCTCGGCCGAGTTCGCTCTCGAATGCTTCCACTGTTCGGGCACCCGCTTCCTGGAGGTGTGCCGCGAGGCCGTGGCCGCCAATGCCGCGCCGGCGTTCTCGCCTCGCGAGCACGAGCTTCTCGAGGCTGTCCGCGGCATCGCCCGTGCGGAGGCGCGCATCGCCGCAAGCGGCGAGTAGCAAATAGTTGGCTTGATTCGCGGAGGTCCGCAGACGCGGGCCTCCGCGCACGGGAATCGGCATGCAGCTCATTGCGACTAGGACAGCCGGCCGAATAAGAGAAGTTAGGGGAGACATGGCACTCGGAGAGAGAAACCACGTAAGGGTCAACCACATCCTTCCATGGATGCGCGCATACGCCTTCGTCGACGCAGCAGAGCACCTGGCAGATGGACTGTTCATAGCACGCGAGGTGCCGGTGCGCTTCAGAAGGAAGGAGTACGGCCATCCCGATTCGCCGTACGTTGTCGCGTTCTGCAGCTTCAACAAGAGGTACGAGAAGAACTTCATCAAGTGCATGGCGGACCTCGAAAGAAGAATCCTCATGGCAGGATTCAAAGGTTACGGCGATGCTTGCGAGAAGGCGTTTAATGCTGTCGAAGGAACTGTTCTTTAACAAAGAGTGCGAAGGCAGAGGGGTCACTGGCTCTAAGTGGGCCACCCACTCCAAACAACGCCTTTGCCTCCCATTCGGTGGATCCCGCAAAAAGCCATTTCGCGACACTTATCAAAACAAGAAATACGAGGAGGAAATGCCGCAATCGGCATATCCCATGACACGTTTGTCGTATTCGGGAGCGTACTCGGCGTGACTGTTTCGGGAACGCCTGCAATCATCGAACGCATATCTTAATTACCCGTCTTCCAAAGTTAAAAATAGGCAAAGACCCGCGTTTTACCATTTGGCACGAGGTCTCATTTAGGGGTTGCTTCCAACCTTCTAGAGCGTCATTGAGGCGGGATGATACTCGCGGACAATCCGTTGCACGCCATCCGCACCTGCATTATTCTTTGGTTTTAGGTGTTGCTTTTGAAAACTGGATCATCGTTTCCGGTGGGAAAGCCCCGCACTTTCAGGAAAGAACGAAAAGGCTGATGTTATGACTGAGAGACGGTCGATTTTCAGGCAAATGCAGATTTTTGCACGCATTGTTGCCGCGCTTTGCCTACTGCCGGTAATCTTGGCTGCTACAGGCTGCCAGAGCGTGAACGTCGTGGAGGCGGATGCGGCCATCCGTCA
>JAFYLE010000110.1 GCA_017537265.1 Clostridia bacterium
CAAATTCGCAAAGATCTATTATTCCCTCCTCGGCGCCGACGGCGACAAGGAAAAAGAGAAAAAGGTCGCAGAGGGCCTTAAATCGAGCAACGGCTACATCCGCCGCGCGCTCGCACGTGCCGTCGACCTCCGTCAGACTCCCGAGCTCACCTTCATCCTTGACCGCTCGGGCGCAAACGGAGCTTATATCTCCTCCCTCCTCCACAAAGTTGAAACCGACAGCGCAGAAAGAGCCGCAAGGCTCGGCATCACCACCGACAAATCCGACGAAGAAGGTGACGAATAATGCGCAATCTGACCTTCAAAGCCGCTTGCCGAAACCTCTACGAGCTTTCGCGACGCGGCAAGCTTGCGCTCCTCGTTCACGCACGACCCGACGGCGATTGCATCGGCTCTGCGTACGCGACAGCCGTGCTTCTTGAGGCAGTCGGATGCCGCGCGCACGTCGTTTGCGCCGATCCACTCCCCGCGCGTCTGCGTTTTATCGCGGAGACCGCAAAGCAGGACGGCAGCATAACGCTCGACACGATCCCCGCAGATTTTCTGCCCGGCAACGTAACCGCGGTCGCGCTTGACATCGCGGCGTCCACACAGCTCGGATGCCTTGAGGGCAAGTATGACATCGCGCTTTCCTTCGACCACCACGCGCGCTCGACCGCGTTCTGCGATCGCTATCTTTCCGCCGACGCCTCGGCAACGGGCGAGATCGTTTGGCGCATCGCTCGCGAATGGCTCAGAATGGGATACCTCGACGCAATCCCCGAGGGCGTTGCACCCGCTATCTACGCCGCTATCAGCTCGGACACGGGTTGCTTCCGTTACTCAAACGTAACCCCCGCAACTCACCGCACCGCGGCACAGCTCATCGCTCTCATCCCCTCGCACTCCGACATCGACCGTCTGCTTTTTGAAACCAAGACCCCCGGCAGACTTGCCGCAGAAAAGGCTGCACTCGACCTGCTCACCTTCGCGGGCGGCGGCAAGATCGCAGTTTGCTCGATCTCGCTTGAGCAGATCTCGGCGCACAACCTCGCGAGTGAGGACCTCGACGCTCTGATCGACATAGCGCGATCAGTCGCAGGCGTCGAGATCGCATTCTCGATCCGTGAGGAAGCGCGTGATCTTTTCCGCATCTCGGCGCGATCCAATTCAACCGCGGACGTTTCCGCGCTTTGCGCATACTTCGGCGGCGGCGGTCACGTCAAGGCGGCAGGCTGCACCGTTTCTGCAAACAGCCTCGAGCACGCTCGCGAGATCATTATCGAACGCGCGGAAAAGCTGATTTCCTGAAAGCGAAAAATCGAGCCGTAACGCCTCATTTTTACTTATCAATCATTCCGATTTTGGAATTATTTTGGTATTCGCATCACTTTACACGGTGCGAATACCTTATTTTTTCCAATTTCGGAATTTTTCTTTCAAAAAGTACTTGACAAACGCCGTGTTTGGGTGTATAATGTACTCAAATAATTCTTAATTTCGTTTTTATAAGAGGTAATGATATGGCAACAAAGAAAAATGCGGCAGCTATGCCCGTTGATGGCGATGCAAAAAAGAAGGCTCTGCAAACTGC
>JAFYLE010000111.1 GCA_017537265.1 Clostridia bacterium
GACGGGCAAGTCCTCTTATCCGCACCAAATAAAGGAATCACTCTTTTGAGTGATTCCTTTTTTGTTTTTTGAACGGATAAGAGGATTTGAAGGGCGCGGGAGTGAATGACAGTCCGGTGGACTGTCAGAGCCGCGCCACCGCTCCGTCCGCAGGCAGGCAAGTCCTCGGTTGCCCTTCGCAGTGGCAGGTCCGTCGGAGGAACGGATAAGAGGACTTGAAGAGCGGTCTTGACAGTTGACATTGATGAGTTTTGTGTTATAGTAAAGTGCAGAACGCAAGTGAACACGCTTTGAGGAGACGACTATGGATATTACACCAATTCTGCAAATTATCACCATTGCCATGACGCTGTTTTTGGGGCTGGTCACGTATTATCAGAACAAGAAGCTTCAGCATGGCCAGAACATCGTTTCCGTTACGACCAAGTATCGCGGGGAGCGCAGTGAGCAGTTGAAGGACGCCGCAACGCAACTGCTGACCAACACCTCTGCGGAACTTCTGAAAATGGATATTGACACCGATCGCCTGTTTTTTGAGGCGGTGCATGCGAGCGAACGCATCGGCATGATCTTGCACCGCAATTTTGAGGCGGACAAGGAATTGATCTGCCTTGCCGATTCCGTGGTGAAGGCGGCGGTCTGCTTTAAAAAGTCGCTCTCCGACGAGGCGCTCAACGAGCTTTTGTATCTGCAGGAAACGTTTCGACTGAAGTGCGACCTTTATTCCGCGGCGGAGTGGAATCGCATCAAGGAGGAGACCAAGGGGGAGAACACCACCTCGCACTCTTGGATCGAATATCACGAGCGGTTGCAACGGGATTTTCAATCAGAGTTTGATCGCATTAAGGAAACGTACAAACGGTAAACAAAAAAGCCAAGGCGAAATGCCTTGGCTTTCTTTTTTTGCGGTCATTCTTGTGCGAGGGCGTTTGCGCGCGCAAGTGCCTCGGTGATGTGGGGCAGGAAGTTTTCCTCGCCCACGCGGGCAAAGAAGCCTGCTCTTTTCATGGCCTTCAAGGGCTGTTCGTTGACGTGGGAAAGGATGAGGGTGACCTCGCGCTCTTCGCACTGCTTGCACAGTGCTTCCAGAGCGGAGAGTGCCGTGGAGTCAAGCGACGGCACGGCGCCCATGCGCAACACGAGTGCGCGCACGTCCTCTTGCAGGGAGATCTCGCCGATCTTGTCCGCGGCGCCGAAGAAGAGCGGGCCGCTGATCTCAAAGACGCGAACGCGTTCGCCCACGTTTTTCATGTTTGCCGCGCCGCTATTTTCGGTGTATTCCCAGGAGTGCACGTTCGTCTCGTCGCTGGAACGCTTCAAAAAGAGCAGGGCGGCGAGCACCAGGCCCACGGCGATGGCGATGACGAGGTCAAAGACCACCGTCAGCACGAAGGTGGCGACAAGGATGAGAATGTCGCTCTTCGGTGCGGTCTTGGTGATGCGCACGAATTTTTTCCACTCGCTCATGTTGTAGGCGACCATGAAGAGAATGGCGGCGATGGTCGGCATGGGAATGAGGCCCGCGTAGGGCATCAGCACGAGCAGTACGAGAAGCAGGACGACGGAGTGTACCATGCCGGCAACCGGCGTTCTGCCGCCGTTTTTGGCATTTGCGGCGGTGCGGGCGATCGCGCCTGTGGCGGGGATGCCGCCGAAGAGCACGGAGGCAATGTTGCCGATGCCCTGACCGACGAGCTCTGCATTGGAGTTGTGGCGGGAGTTGATCATACCGTCCGCCACCACGCAGGAGAGCAGGGATTCAATGGCGGCGAGAACGGCAATGGTGAAGGCGTCCGGCAGTACGGCGGTGATCTTCTCGAACGAGAAGTTCATGCCCGCAAAGTCCACCGTGGGAAGCCCCGCGGGGATGGTGTACAGATCGCGGATGGTGAATACGCCTTCCTCAAAGCCGGGGAGGAAGGCCACCATGGCTGCGCCGACGAACACGGCGATGAGTGAGGGGGGCACGCGCTTTTCAAACTTGGGGTAGATGATGAGAATGGCAAGGCTTACGAGCCCCACGACGAGCGCCTGCCAGGAGAAGGTGGAAAGCGCGCCGAAGTTTGCCTCGATCTTCTCAAGCGTCTCAATGGGCTTGACGCCCTCGGCGTAGCTCAAGCCGAGAAAGTCCTTGATCTGCCCGATGAGAATGGTCAGCGCAATGCCCGAGGTAAAGCCGGTGGTGATGGTGTGGGGGATGAACTTGATCAGCGCGCCGATGCGGAAGACGCCCATGAGAATGAGCAGGATACCCGCGAGGACGGTCGCGATGAACAGCCCGTCCATGCCCTGCGTCGCCACGATGCCCGCTACGATGGAGGCAAAGGCGGCGGTGGGGCCGGCGATCTGAATGCGGCTGCCGCCGAAGAGAGAAACGCAAAAGCCTGCCGCGATCGCGGTGTAGATTCCGCAGGCGGGCTCCACGCCGGAGGCAAGGGCGAGCGCGATGGACAGCGGCAGGGCGATGATGGCGACGATGACGCCCGCCACGAGGTCCTTGGTCAGCTGCGCGCCGGAGTAGTTTTTGATTGTGGAAAAGAATTTGGGTTTTAAGTAAAATTGTTTCAAAGCAGTCGTCTCCTTTTTTTACCGCTCGTTATTATAGTCGCGCGCGTGTGAAAAGTAAAGAGGAAAATGTGACAAATTTTGCAAGTCTTGCATGGTTGAAGATTGGAAGAATTTATGGTATAATCGGGCTCGGAAAGAGGGGCGGGTATGCGTGCGATCCGAAACTGCGCGCAAGACGTGTTGCCACACGTGTTTCTTGCCATATCCTTGGTGCTCGGCCCCCTTTTGGCGCGTCTCTTCCTTGTCGCGGTGCGCATCCGCGTGGAGGGAGCGCGTTCAAGAGAGTCCTGCGGGCTGCCGTGAGTACGAGGCCCGTGTGAAATACCGTTGGATACCCTTTGTTGATTGAGGTGGAGCGTGACACGATTTTTTGTGGAAAAAAGTGAACTTTTGAACGACAGGATCCTGCTTTGCGGCGAGAACGCGGCGCATGCGCGCGTGCTTCGTCTGAAGGCGGGGGAAGAGGTCGTCGTCTGCGACGGTGCGGGGCAGGAATGCCTTTGCCGCGTGGAGAGCGCGGACAAGGACTTGTTTGCCCTGTCCGTGTTGCAACGGCGCGCGGCGGTAAGTGAAGCGCGTGTGAAGGTGCGCGTGTATATGGCGCACTCCAAGTCGGACAAATTCGAGCACGTCATTCAGAAGGCGACGGAGCTCGGAGCGAGTGAGGTCGTGGCGTTTTCCTCTTCGCGTTGCGTGTCGCGCCCCGATGAAAAATCGCTGAAAAACAAGCTTTCCCGCTGGCAAAAGATCGCCGCCTCCGCCGCGGAGCAGTCGGGAAGAGGCGTGATCCCCGCCGTACGCACCTTGCCGAGTTTTGCCGCCGTTCTTGCGGAGGCGAAGGAAACGGAACTTCCCATGCTCTTCTACGAGAATGAGGACGGCTTCTCGCTTTCCGACGCGGTAAAGGGAAAGGCGGATTTTGCAAGCGCCGCGCTCATCACGGGCCCCGAGGGGGGATTGACGGAAGCGGAGGTCGCATCAGCGCGTGAGGCGGGCGTGCTCGTCTGCACGCTGGGCCGCCGCATTCTGCGCTGTGAGACGGCACCGCTCTGCGCGCTTTCCGCGCGGATGTTTGCCGCAGGCGAGTTTTGAGGAGAAAAAGAAAAGCCCTTTTGCAAAATGCAAAAGGGCTTGTTTGTTTTTTGCGTTATGCGATCGGGTTGCCGTTCTTGTCGAAGAGGGGCAGGGGATTTAAGATGATGAGGTCTTCGCGCTCCGCGGCGTCCCCCTCTGCGAGCACGGCCATCTTGCCGACGATGATACCGCCCGCGCGTTCCACGAGGGTCTCCAACGCATGCAGGCTCTCGCCGGTGGAGATGACGTCGTCCACGATGAGGATGCGCTTGCCGCGGATCTGCTCGGCCTCGGCGGTGTCGAGGTAGAGGTGCTGCACGCCCGCGGTGGTGATGGACTGCACTTCCACGTCCAGAACGCCGGTCATGTAGAACTTGGGCTTCTTGCGGGCGACGAAGTAGGTGTCGTTGCCGGCCTGACGTGCCATTTCGTAGCAGAGGGGAATGCCCTTTGCCTCCGCGGTGATGAGGTAGTCGTACTCAGGTGCCTTGGCAAGCAGTGCTTCGGCACAGGCGCGGGTCAGCTCCACGTCGCCGAACATGACGAACGCGCCGATCTGCAGTTCCTCGTTGAGGGGGCACAGGGGCAGTTCGCGGTCGATGCCGGCAATGTTCATTTTATAAGTCATAGCAAAGTTCCTCCGCTAAGTCGTTTTTTCAAAACCATTGTCTATTGTAACCCCATTTTGCTCTCTTGTCAAAGGTTGTTTTGTGCGAATGTACATTTTTTTACAAATTCGTCTTTTTTTCCTCAAATCTCGTTGACAATCGGGGCCAAATCTTCTATAATACAAATACAAGCTTTTGCGACCGGAAGGTCGCTTTTACCAATATAGGCCCGATGAGTTGGTTCGGGCGTTTCTACCGCAGATCCGTCCTTTTTGCGACTATTGGTCAGAACTTGTCACATAAGGGGATTTTTTCGTTTTTTCGGAAAAACCGACACGGATCGGCAAACTATTGCGGTAGTTTGCCGTCTTCTTTTTTTTAGGCTAAAACGGAAGGCTTTCCGCTTTAGATAAATTATTTCATTATCAGTGAAATGCCAAACGGCAGAAGGAGAACAACATGAAAAAGTTCCTTAGCGCGCTGCTGGTGGTGCTGATGTGCGTGAGCATGTTTGCATTCGTCGGTTGCTCCCAGACCGAAGAGTTCAAAGTCGGTTTTATCTTCCTGCATGACGAGAACTCCACTTACGACAAGAACTTCATCGACGCTGCAAAACTCGCTTGCGAGAAGATGGGCGTCACCATGGTTCAGAAGACCCAGATTCCCGAGTCCGAGGCTTGCTACGAAGCAGCCAAGGCCCTCATCGACACCGACGGCTGCAACCTGATCTTTGCCGACAGCTTCGGTCATGAGCCCTTCCTCATCCAGGCCGCCAAGGAATATCCCGACGTGCAGTTCTGCCACGCCACCGGCGTCAAGGCTCACACCGAAGGTGTTTCCAACTACCACAATGCATTCGCTTCCATCTACCAAGGCCGTTTACTCGCGGGCGTCGTTGCCGGCATGAAGCTCAACGAAATGATCGCTGACGGCACCATCACCGCCGACCAGACCAAGATGGGTTACGTCGGTGCCTTCACCTTCGCGGAAGTTATTTCCGGTTACACCTCCTTCTACCTCGGCGCGAAATCCATTTGCCCGAGCGTGACCATGGACGTCAAGTTCACCGGCAGCTGGTATGACGAAACCAAGGAAAAGGAAGCAGCCAACGCCCTCATCGCCGGCGGTTGCGTCCTTCTCAGCCAGCACGCCGACTCCATGGGTGCTCCCACTGCTTGTGAAGCAGCCGGCATCCCCAACGTCAGCTACAACGGTTCCACCGCAGTTGCTTGCCCCGAGACCTTCCTCGTCTCCTCCCGCATCAACTGGGCTCCTTACTTTGAATACATCATCGGTCAGGCCCAGAAGGGCGAAGCCATCGCCACCGACTGGACCGGCACCATCGAGACCGACTCCGTCAAACTGACCGACCTCGGTAAGAACGTTGCCGAAGGCACCGCCGCCAAACTGGAAGAAGTGAAGGCAGGCCTGCTCGACGGCACCATCAACGTGTTCGACACCAAGAACTTCACCGTTAAGGGCGAGACCCTCACCACCTACCTTGCCGACGTTGACGACGACGGCACCTACGTGGGCGAGACCGAAGCCATCGAAGGCGGTATCTTCTACGAATCCAAGCATCGCTCCGGCCCGTACTTCGATCTGCGCATCGACGGCATCACTCTGCTTGACGAAGCTTATTAAGTTCTGACTTTTGGGATAAGGCGGGGCAACTTTGCCCCGCCTGCCCTGCTTTTTTTGCCTTGCGATTTTGACAAAAAAACTGCGGAAAAACAGGCAGTTTTTCTGTGAGATTCGAAAGCTTTGACACACACTTTTTGTGGGAGGAATCATCTGTGGAACAGAAAACACCGGCCATTGAACTGCGCTCCATTACCAAGACCTTCGGTCACGTCGTGGCGAATAAGAACGTGGACTTGTCGGCCTACCGCGGGGAGGTCTTGTCCATTCTCGGCGAGAACGGCAGCGGTAAGACCACGCTTATGAACATGATCTCGGGCATTTATTTCCCCGACGAAGGTCAGATCTTCATCGACGGCAAGGAGGCGGTCATCGCCTCGCCGAAGGACGCGTTTGATTACAAGATCGGCATGATCCACCAGCACTTTAAGTTGGTGGACGTCTTTACCGCCGCGGAAAACATCGTTCTCGGTCTGGAAGGACAAGAGAAGTACGATTTGAAAAAAGCCTCCGCGCGCATCAGCGAGATCTGCGACAAGTATGGCTTTGTCCTTGATCCCAAAAAGAAGATCTACGAGATGTCCGTCTCGGAAAAACAGACCGTCGAGATCATCAAGGTTCTGTACCGCGGCGCGGACATTTTGATCTTGGATGAACCTACCGCCGTTCTCACCCCGCAGGAGACGCAGAAACTGTTTGCCATTCTTCGCCGCATGCGTGAGGACGACAAGTGTATCATCATCATCACCCACAAACTGCACGAAGTGCTCTCGCTCTCCGACCGCGTATCGGTCTTGCGCAAGGGCGAGTACGTCGGTACCGTGAACACTGTGGACGCGACGGAAGCCTCCCTGACGGAGATGATGGTCGGCGCCAAGGTGGCGCTTGACATTCACAGAAGCGAGCCGAAGAACGTCACTCCGCGTCTGGAGGTGCACCACATCAACTGCTCCAACCGCGAGGGCGTCAAGATGCTCGACGACGTGACCTTTACCGCAAACGCGGGCGAGATCCTCGGAATTGCCGGCATCGCGGGCAGCGGGCAGAGGGAACTTTTGGAGGCCATCGCGGGTCTGCAACACCTCGACTCCGGTGCCGTGCTGTACAACAACCCCAAGACCGGCAAGACCGACCACTTGGGTTCCAAGACCCCCGTACAGATCCGAGAACTTGGCGTGCGCCTCTCCTTCGTGCCGGAGGATCGCCTCGGCATGGGCCTTGTGGGTAACATGGACATCGTGGATAACATGATGCTTCGCAGTTACACCAAGGGCAAGAGCGCGTTTTTGGAACGCCGTGCCCCCAGAGACCTTGCCAACCACATCATCGACGACCTCGGCGTCGTCACCCCGAATGAAAATACTCCCGTGCGCCGACTCTCCGGCGGCAACGTGCAGAAGGTGCTCGTCGGCCGTGAGATCGCAGCCGTACCGACCGTGCTTATGGCGGCGTACCCCGTGCGCGGGCTTGACATCAACTCCTCTCACCTCATCTACAACCTGCTCAACGAGCAGAAGGAGAAGGGGGTTGCCGTCATCTTCGTCGGCGAGGATTTGGACGTGTTGCTTGCCTTGAGTGACCGCATCTTGGTCATCGGCGGCGGTCGCGTCACCGGCGTGGTGGACGCGCGCACGACCACGAAGGAAGAGATCGGCCTTCTCATGACCAAGACCGAGAAGGCATCGCAAGAAAGCGAACAGGAGGGAGAAGCCAATGCGTGACAAAGCAGCAAGAGAACACC
>JAFYLE010000112.1 GCA_017537265.1 Clostridia bacterium
ACGCCGCACCATGCAGGCGGCGCAGGAGTTGTATGAAGGCGTGGAAGTGGAAGGCATCGGTGCTACCGGTCTGATCACCTACATGCGTACCGACAGCTTGCGCATTTCCGAGGAAGCGCGCGCGGCGGGCAACGCTTATATCAAGGAAACCTACGGCGAGAACTATCTCCCCGAAAAACCGCGTTATTTCAAAACCAAGGCAAACGCGCAGGACGCGCACGAGGCGATCCGTCCTTCGACACCGTCGTTGACACCCGCCCGTGTGAAAAATTCGCTGACACCCGATCAGTACAAGCTGTACAAACTCATCTGGGAGCGCTTTATCGCGTGCCTGATGGCAAACTGTGTGCAGGATACCTGCCAGGTGGATATTGCCGCGGGCGATTATGTGTTTAAGGCATCGGGCTACACCGTGCGCTTTGACGGTTACACGGTGCTCTATACCGAAGCAAAAGACGAAAAAGACGAGGCCAGTGTGGCATTGCCGCCGTTGGAAGAGGGACAGGTTCTGACTCTGCGCGACCTGAGCGGTAACCAGCATTTCACGCAACCGCCTCCCCGCTATACCGAGGCAACGCTCGTCAAGGCATTTGAAGAAAAGGGCATCGGTCGTCCGTCGACCTATGCTTCCACCATTTCCACCATTCTCTCGCACGAATACATTGAGCGCGAGGGAAAAGCACTCAAACCCACGCCGCTGGGAGAAATCACCACGGCGCTGATGAAGGAGCAGTTCCCCAAGATCGTTGATGTCAAGTTTACCGCCCAGATGGAAGAAAATCTTGACGATGTGGAAAGCGGTCGCACCGAATGGGTGGAAACACTTGATGCCTTCTACGGCGATTTTGCCGCGACACTTGCCAAAGCCGAGCAAACTCTTGACGGCGAACGCATCAAAGTGCCCGAGGTGGAAAGTGACGTCATTTGCGATCAATGCGGTCGCAAAATGGTGATCAAGTCGGGCCGCTTCGGCAAATTCCTTGCCTGCCCCGGCTATCCCGATTGCAAAACAACCAAGCCCATCGTGGAAACCACCAAAGGGCTTTGCCCCAAGTGCGGCGGCGCGATCGTGGCGAAAAAGAGCAAGTCGGGTCGCAAGTTCTTCGGTTGTGCCAATTACCCGAAATGTGATTTTGTGACGTGGAATGAGCCGGTGGCGGATGTGTGTCCGCAGTGCGGCAAAACCATGTTCCGCCGCAAAGGCAAAAACGGCGGCGTGTTCTGCGCCACCGAGGGCTGTAAAGGTAAAGGTGAAAAGGAATGACCGCGACGGTAATCGGCGGCGGGCTTGCGGGCTGTGAGGCGGCGTGGGCACTTGCCAATCACGGTGTCGCGGTGACACTGTATGAAATGAAGCCCGTGCGTTTTTCTCCTGCGCATCACAGTGAGGCACTCGCGGAGCTTGTGTGTTCCAATTCGCTCAAAGCACAGCGCCTTGGCAGTGCGGCGGGACTTCTCAAAGAAGAAATGCGCCGTCTTGGCTCGCTTTGCATGGCGGTTGCCGACACCTGCGCAGTGCCTGCGGGCGGCGCGCTGGCGGTGGATCGCGATGATTTTGCAAACGGCGTGACACGCGCCGTGGAAG
>JAFYLE010000113.1 GCA_017537265.1 Clostridia bacterium
CGGTCGCGGCGATCGCGACGGTCACGGCGGTCACGGCGCTCACGGCGGGGCTTGGGAGCATCGGGAATCTCGATGGTATCGGGATTCGCTCCTTCGGGTGCGACGACGACCTTGCGCTCCTCGCCTTCCCCGACGGAGAAGGTGGTCACGCCTTCAATGCCCTGCACGCGGGAGTGAATGATGCGGCGTTCGTAAGGATTCATGGGCTCCAAGGTGACGGCGCGGCCCGTACGGGTGACGCGCTCTGCCATACGGTCGGCCAACTCTTCCAAAGACTGGGCACGCTTGGCGCGGTAGCCCTCGATGTCGAGGATAACACGGGTGTAATCATTCTTGCCGCGGTTGATGACAAGGCCGGTGAGGTACTGCAAAGAGTCCATGACCTCGCCGTGACGGCCGATGAGGGCACCGAGGTGCTCGCCCTTGACGGTCACGACCACGTCGCCGTCTTCGTTGCGGAAGGCTTCCACTTGGGCTGCCTCCAACCCCATATCGTACAGCACGCTCTCGATAAACTCGCGCGCGCCGACTTCTGCGGCAATATCGTAGGTCACTTCGATCTTGACCTCACTTCCCAGACCCAGAAATCCACGGCTTTCATCCACGACCGTGTAGTTCAGGTCCGCGACGGTGACAGACAGGGCGGTTGCCGCGTCCTGCACCGCTTCTTCCACGGTCTTCGCCGTGAAAATCTCGCGTTTTTTCATGTTGTTTCTCCTTTTGCGCTTTGAGCGGAAAAACCGGGGCTTCTTCGCTCAATTTATGTTTCGAAGGCTTACTTTAAATCAGCCTTCCCGATTGGCGAAGAATCTTCGGCAGTCTCTTGCTTCACCGCTGCCTTGGGTGCGGGAGTCTCCTCCACGTCGTCATCATCGTAAACGAGGGAGCGACGCTTGGGCGCGGGAATGGACTTCTTATCCGTCTTGCCCTTCTGTTTTGCGACGTACTCGTTCTTGAGCTTCTTGAGCTCATCCTCGGTGTACTTCGGCACGGGCCAGCACTTGGCAAGGATGATCTGCTGCAGGGGGCTGATGAGGTTCTGCATGATCCAGTACACACCGAGGGCTGCGGGCACCATGAAGGTGATCCACACGCTCATCAGCGGCATCATGACGTTCATCATGCGCATGGAGCCTGCGGCTTCCTGCTGTGCCTGCGGCTGGTAAGAGAACTTGCGGGTCAGCCACTGGCTGCCGAAAGAGGTGATAAAGGTCAGAACCGGAATGACGAGCAGCCAGTTGAACTCGGAGACGACGGGGGTGTCACCGAGGTTGATGGCGCCGCCGAAGAGGTCAAAGTTCGGAAGACGGCCGGCAAGGTCAAGCTCCTCTGCGGTGGAGAACTTGCCTTCTTTGTCTTTGATGACGGTCTCGTACACGTCGGTATAATACTCGGTGTTCTTCTTGAGCTCGCGCACCATGGCAGACTGATCCATCTGAGTGCCGTTGGCATTCACGGGGTACATGGGAATACCGGGAAGCGTGTCCGCCTGAGCAACGTCACTTGCGGCGTGCTCGTACGGAGTCTTCTTGGAGAAGCGGATGTAATCCTTGGCGTAGCCCTCCTCCGTCTCGGCGTAGAAAACGAAGAACTTCTGATTGTTGTGGGTCTCCTCCACCACGCGGTTGGTCGTACCGGTCGCGGGATCAAAGAAGACGTACTCGCCGCGCGCGGTCTGCACGAGGCTGAATTCACCGCCGACGGCGCCGGAGAGTTCACTTCTGGCGTCATAGTACTCGGTGATGGCCATGGTGGCGTTGAGTGCGTCGATCTCCTCCGTGTTGTAGCGCACGGTGTACATGAGCGGCTGACGTACGATGTTATACAGAATGATGAGAAGGGGCAGTTGGATCAAAAGGGGCAAGCAGCCTGCCGCGGGGGAGAACTTCTCCTCCTGGTACATCTCCATGATCTCCTGTTGCATCTTCTGCTGGGTGGGCTTGTCCGTTCTGCCGGCGTACTTGGCACGAATGACTTCCTCACGCGGGCGCAGTTTGGCCTGGCGCACGGAGTTCTTCTGCTGCTTGATGCTCAGCGGGAACAGCACGACCTTCATGACGATGGTAAATGCCAAAAGGGCAAGCAGATAACTGCCGGTCCAAGCGTTTACCGCGGACACGATATACGAAAACGGGGTACAGATGATTTGAACGAGATCCATTTATCTTTTCTCCTTACGGGTTTTGATCTTCTTTTCCGGGACGGGGTCATAGCCGCAACCGCCGAAGGGGTTGCAACGAAGCACGCGGGCAAGGGCGAGATACGCTCCCTTAAAAAATCCAAACCGCTCCAAAGCACAAATGGCGTACGCGGAGCAGGTGGGGGTGAAACGACAGTTCTTACCGAGGTGCGGGGAAATAAACTTTTGGTAAAAACGGATCGGCCAGATGAGTAAGTACTTCACAGAAGTTCAAGCCCTCGCATTCCCTCCTCCAGGACGCGACGAAAAGTCTGCATTTTCAGCCGCGGCGAATACGCTCGGGAACGCGCCACGACGATCAACGCGCCGTCGCGCGAGGCGGCTGCGGGGGTGAGAAGTGTGCGCACGCTCTCCCGCACGAGGCGTTTCACGCGGTTGCGCTGTACGGCACCGCCGAGCTTCTTGGACACGGTGATGCCGAGCGTGAGGCCGCTGCCCTTTTTGCGCGGCAAAAAATAGAGGACCGCGTGGCTTGTCACCACGCTCTTCCCCTTCTTATACGCGCGCGAAAAAACAAAAGACTCCTTAACGGAGCGGGGCAGATTTACCATAGGCCTCCAAGTTGTAAAAAAACCCACCGTTGCCGCATGATGCGGAGCCTCGGCGGGTTCTAATACGAAAGCAAAGCGAGACAGCCCTTCCCTCAATAAGAGAGACGAGCTCTACCCTTCTGACGGCGGCGCTTCAAGACCTTGCGGCCGTTTGCAGTGCTCATACGCTTGCGGAAGCCATGCTCTTTCTGTCTCTGGCGCTTCTTAGGCTGATAAGTTCTTTTCATTCGTCACACCTCCTCTGTAGGAAAGTTGTCTTTTTCGATAGCGCTCAATTATATAATGAAAACACCCCTTCTGTCAAGCCCTAATTTTCAAAGAGATCCTCCCTTGCTTGACAAGGGGGCAAAAAAACAGTATAATTCGGAAAAGAAAACACCAAAGGAGTTCTGTATGAAGTACGTAATCGGCATTGACATCGGCGGTTCGATGACCAAGATCTGCGCCTTTGACGAGAACGGCAGGCTCGTCGCACCGATGAGCGTACGCGCCAACGATCCGCTCGCTTCCTTCTACGGGGCGTTCGGCAAGTTCACGCAGGAGAACGGCATTTCCCTCTCCGAGATCACGTGCCTTCGCGCCACGGGCGTGGGCAGTTCCTTTGTGGAAAAAACGACCTACGGCCTGCCCGTAGAGTGCATCAGCGAATTTGAGGCGGTCGGACGCGGCGGTCTGTACCTCTCCGGCCTTTCCGACGCACTCGTCGTCAGCATGGGCACCGGCACCGCCATGGTGCGCGCCAACAAGAACGAATACCGCTACCTCGGCGGTACGGGCGTGGGCGGCGGTACGCTCTCCGGCCTCGCCAAAGAGATCCTCAACATGGACAACGTCAGCCACGTGTGCGCGCTTGCACGCGAAGGCGATCTGGCCAACATTGACCTGCGCATTTCCGACATCACCAAAAAGAACATCATCCCCACCCTCTCGGGCGAGACGACCGCGGCAAACTTCGGCAAGCTCTCCGACCTTGCAACGCCTGCCGACCGCGCACGCGGCATTGTAAACCTGGTGTTTGAGACCATCGGCATGATGGCAGTCTTTGCCGCACGCGGCGAAGACGTGCAGAACATCGTACTCACCGGCCGTATGGCGGAAGAGGAGGCCGCGCGCGAGATCTTCCACAAGCTCTCGGGCATGTTCGGCTTAAACTTCCTCATCCCCGAAAACGCCCGCTACGGCACGGTCATCGGCGCCGCGATGAAATAAACGAAAAAAGAAAAGCCACCGAAGTCGGTGGCTTTTTTCTTTATGCTCTGTAAGGTTTGTAGGTCTCCAACGCCTTTTGGGTGTCGGGCAGATAAAAGTCGCCCTCACTCCTGCCGGGATACGTGAACTCCTGCAAGGTGTACCCCTTGAAGGAGAACAGCGTGTCAAGATACTCGTTGGCGCTCGAGAGCGTCATATCCGTCGTGAAGTCGGAGAAGATCTCCGAGAGCATCTCGCTGGCCTTCATGAGGTTGTTCTCCGCGTTGAGCACACCGCGGCACATGGCAAGCATGAGTGCGCGGAAGGTCTGTGAACGGGCAAAGACGGCGTCGGAAGCATAGCCGTCAAAACGCAGAACGGACAGCGCCTTCCCACCGTCGAGATGCTGGCTTCCTGCGGCAAGGTCGATGTGAATGCCGCGGTCGGCGTCGCTCTGCTGCATAGGCTGCGGAACGTTGAACTCAAAGCCGCCGAAACGGTCCACCAAGTCCACGAATCCGTCCGCTTCCACGCAGAAGAGATAATCGATCTCCACCGCAGTCAAGGCGTACACCTTTTCCCGCACGAAATCCACGTCACGCGAGCTTGCCGCCTCACCGAGCTTGCGGTATCCGCCGTCAAGCTCAATGCGCAGATTTGCGGGCAGATCGGTCATCATGAAGGTGCCCGCTCCGCGGTCGATGTGGGTCAGGAGAATATAGTCTGCATCGCCCTCTTCGTTGAGCCCCAAAATGAGGTAGGACAGAGTGTTCTTGACCTCCTCGTACACGCCCTCGTCGGGAGTGGTGATGATGGGGTCTGAAACGCCCTCGTCGGAAATGGCGGAAGAGAGCAAGGTGTTGGAGATGAACTGCACCAAAAAGACTGCCGCCACGCTGAAGATGACGACGGACATGAGAAACACCACAAGGAAATTTTTGAACGAATGCTTCATGTGGCAAGAACTCCTTTTTGATGACTTTTCTCTATTATATAACACCCGCGCACTTTTCGCAAGAGAAAAAGCGCGAACAAAAACGCGGGAGTTGCATACCATAAAAATGACCCGCGAAAACGCGGGCGGGAAAAGGAGAAAGTTACCATGTGTTCAAATTCCTTCAACCTCGGCTGCCTCACCGGTGACAACTGGACCTGGATCGTCATCATCGCCATCATTCTTGCCATTCTGTTTTTTTGCAGCTGACGGCAAGTAACCTTACGCTCCTTTCTTTTTCGCAAGAAAAGAAAGGAAATGAACCAAACCGTTTTTTGCAAGACGCGCCCGTTCTACGGGCGCGTCTTGTTCGTTTCTCTTCTCTTTTGCCTGCCTCGCTCGGTTTTCTTTTTGCTTCTTCTTTCTCTCGAAAGAAAAAGAAGACTCAAAGCGAGTCTTCCTTTTTTTCTTCACGTTTGTCGCGCAGTTTTTGGAAAAAGCGTTGCATGAGCGCGCGGCTTTCTTCCTCCAGGATCCCAAAGGTGACGCTGGAGCGGAACAGCCCTTTTCCGCGCACGTCAAGCAGACCGCCGAAGGCACCCATCTTCTCGTCCGAGGCACCCACGTACACGTCCTTAAGTTGGGCGTTCAAGATCGCACCCGCACACATGGGGCAGGGCTCCAAGGTGACGTAGAGCGAGCAACCGACGAGTCGCCATCCGCCCAGAATGCGGCAGGCGGCGTCGATCACCGTGACCTCCGCGTGGCAAAGGGCGTTTTTGTCACGCTCTCGCGTGTTGTGAGCGCGAGCAATGATCCTGCCGTCGCGCACAATGACCGCGCCGACCGGCACTTCTCCTTCTTCAAAAGCAAGTCGCGCTTCTTCGAGCGCGACTTGCATAAAATCAACGTGCGTCATTTCTTCTGCGGGGCCTGTGCGGCGGGACGTGTCCAAGGCAGGACGGCGTCGGTGAGTCCGTAGTTATGCTCCACGCAGAAGCCGTTTGCCGGAGTCTGCGTGCCGGAGGTGCCTGCGTACAAGCCCACGGGATACATATTGATATAGAAGGGCTGCGAACGGTCCGCGGGGTACACGTAATCGGCGGGGACGTCCACGTAGGTAAACTGGGCGTCTTCCACCTCCACCTGCTTGATAAACTCACGGCGGAGCTTCACGAGCGAGACGATCTGGATGTCCTCCTCGGGGCAACCGTCGCCCGCGAGACACTTGGACTTGGTGCAATAACGCACGGGCACGTGACGGTCGCAAATGGCGGTGGGCACGTTATCGCGGTCAAAGTAACTCTTCACGGTGCGCTTGCCGCGCAAGTCGAGCGAGCAGTAACTGCAAGGCAAAAGACCGGAATCCTGACAGACTTCCACTTCCACCACGCGGGAAGACTCGGGGAATTGCTTCACTTCTCCGCCCGCCTTCTTGATGTCGATGTATTCCTGATGCACGCGGGTCATGACCACGTTCCAGATGGACATGGACGCCTCCGTGGAGAAACGGAGCGTCTTCGGCTGGTCGTAACCGCACCAGACGGCGGCGGTGTAATACGGCGTGTAGCCGACGAAATACAGATCCTTGGTCTCGGTCGTGGTACCGGTCTTTGCCGCCACGGGAATGTACTTATCCAGCGTGACGGATGCCTTGTTGGCAGTACCCTGTGTCACGACGTCCTGCAGCATCTTGGTCATGATGACTGCAGTGGACTCCTTCAAGAGCACGGTGGAGTTGTTGTCGTTGGAGAGAATGACGTTGCCTTCGCTGTCGAGGACCTTGAGGTAAGTGCGGCTCTCGTTGTAGATGCCGTTATTGGCAAAGGCAGTGTAGGCGCCGGTCATGTCACGCACGGTGACGCCGTAAGTCATACCGCCCAGCGCGAGCGGTGCGAGATCCACGTCGGAGAGCACCGTGCCGGATGCGGTCGTCACGCCGTCCACCAGCGTGGAAATGCCGTAGTTTGAGGTAACGTAATCGTAAACGTAACGGCTGGAAAGCTCGTCGATCAGGCGCACGGCGCAGGTGTTCTTCGACTGGAAGACGGCCTGATTTGCCGGTACGAGACCGTTATACTTATCCGGATAGTTGGAGGGCCAGGTACGCGCCTCTTCCCCCTCACCGATGTTGATCGGCGAATCGTCAAGCGGGGTTGCGTAAGAGATGAGCCCCTGCTCCAGCGCCAAAGAATAGGCACTCAAGGGCTTGATGGACGAACCGGGCTGACGCTTGGCGTGCGTGGCACGGTTGAAGCCGCGCGGGGTGGTCTTTTCCCCGCGGCCGCCCACGAGGGCCACCACGTCGCCGGTATACTGGTCGATGATGACCATGGCACTCTCAGGCAGCACGCCGCTCGTGACCTTCGGAAAGATGGACTCGTCCTTGTAGCACTCGTCCAAAATCTTTTGGATCTTCATGTCCTGCGCGATGTAGATCTTCAAACCGCCGGAGAAGACCATCTGATTGGCAACGGTCTTGGAAACGCCGAGTTCTTCCTGCAGGTCTGCCACAACGTCGTCAATGACGGTATCCACGTAATAACTGTGCACCTTGGAGGTTCTGTTCTCTTCGCCGCTGTCTGCGAGCACAAGTTCGGTATTCCAAGCCTCGTCACGCTCCTGAATGGAGATCATGCCCTGCTCGTACATCTCGTTGATGATGTCGTTGCGGCGTTTTTTATTTTTGTCAGGGTTTTGGCGCGGATCCCACTTGGTCGGCGCCTGCGGAATGGCGGCCAGAGCGGCACACTCCACGAGGGAACACTCGGAAATATCCTTGCCGAAATAAGAATTGGCGGCGGTCTGAATACCGTAACAACCCTGCGAGAGGTAGATGGTATTCAAATACATTTCCAAGATCTCGCTCTTGTCGCGCTTGGTCTCAAGGTCGAGCGCACGCATCATTTCCTGGATCTTGCGCTGGATGCGCACGTCGTCCTCCCCCGTCACCTGCTTGATGAGCTGTTGGGTGATGGTGGATCCGCCGTAGGAATCGTTGCCGGAGATGAAGCCGAGCACCGCGCCCGTGGTACGGCGAATATCCACGCCCTGATGGGAGTAAAAACGCTTATCCTCAATGGAGATGATGGCGTTGATCATATCCTTGGGGATCGCGTCGTACGAGACCCAAATGCGATTTTCCGTACCGGAGAGACGGTCGGACTCCAATTCCACCCAATTCTCCGTGCCGTCCTCGCCCGTCTCGCGGTAGTAGATGGACGTGGTGAGGTTGGAGTTGAGTTTTAAGTCGTCAATGTCGAAGGTGGGGTCGATGTAACTCTTGATATACATGGCAAAAGCACCTGCCATAATGGCGCCGGTGACGATGCCGACAAGCAGGACGGTCAGCACGATATTCAGTGTCCAAGAGCCGATCTTCCACAGGACTTTGCCCGCTCCGCCCAGAACGGCGGTCGCTTTTCCTGCCGTATCCTTCTTCTCGTTAAGGGATTTTTGCGTGTTTATTTGCTTCATTTCTGTGCTATTTCTCCACAATTTGTACGTTTTCCCGTCCGATCAGTTCGGACAGGGCGGCTACAAGTCTTTCACTCGGGGTACAGCCAAGGTTTTGCACCTTGCAGACCCTCTTGGTATCTACGTAGTAGAAGAAGACCTCGTCGCGCCCGGGATGCGCGCGCAAAGCCTCTAAAACCTCACCCTCTATTGTACCTTCTTTTGCGGAAAATCGCAAGTACAACTTTTTGGCCTTTTGCAACGGTTTGCCCGGAGAAGATGCGGGGGGCACCGCACCTCTTGCCGCGGCGGCTACGGGCGTCAAGATCTCCCGCACAAGGAAAGTCTTGCTTCCGTCGGCGCTCTCCTTATCGTCGAGCTTTCCGCGCACGACTACGATGGCGTCACGCTCCAAAATTTCCGAACAGCGCAAGAGCACGTTCGGGAAGACCAACAGTTTGACCGAACCGGTCAAATCCTCCAGGAGGCACTCCGCCATGGCCTTACCGCTCTTGGTCTGCCAACGGCGCACGCTGCCGAGCACGCCGAGAAGCGTGATCTCGGACGCCGTCCCCTCCTCTTCCAAATCGAGAATGCGCAAGGCCGAAAGCGACTTTGCGAGCGTTTCGTACTCCGAGAGCGGATGGGCGGAAAGATAGATGCCGCAAGCTTCTTTTTCCATGCGCAAAAGCGTTGCGCGATCAAACTCCTTGAGTTCCGGATAATGAATGTCCAGCGAGCCGCCCTCGTTCTCCGTCATTTGGGAAAAGAGGTCGATCTGTCCCGCAAGGTTGCGCTGCGCGAGAGCAGTCACTTGGGCGAGTGCCGTTTCCAACACCGCGAGCATCTGACTTCTGGGACGCGCAAACACGTCCAAGGCGCCCGCGTGGATAAGGCTTTCCACCATTTTTTTGCCGCCGCCGCGCTTTGCCACACGGCGCAAAAAGTCGGGATAGTCGGCAAAGGGGCGCACGTGCCGTTCCTCAATGATGCTTCTGCAAAAGCCCTCTCCGACGTTCTTCACGTCCGAGAGTGAGAAGCGCACCGCCCCGCCCTCCACGGTAAAATGTACGCCGCTGTGGTTGACGCAGGGCGGCAGAAGAGGAATGGACAGGCGCGCGCACTCCGCCTTATAAAGCGGGGTCTTGCCGCCGTCGGCGTAGTGCGTGAAGAGCGACGCCATGTACTCCACGGGGTAATGACACTTGAGATACGCGGTGCGATACGTCAGGTGCGCATACGCCGCCGCGTGCGATTTGTTAAACGCGTAACTGGCAAAGCTTGCGATATCCTCAAAAATGCGCTCTGAGACGGCGCGGGGGATACCGCTCTTCTCCTCGGCGCCTTTCAAAAACGCTTCTTTTTCCTGCAGGAGAACTTCTTTTTTCTTCTTGGAAATGGCGCGGCGCACAATATCGGCACGGCC
>JAFYLE010000114.1 GCA_017537265.1 Clostridia bacterium
CCGCAGTGACGTTCTTTTCCTGCGCGAGGTTTTTCTCGCCGCCGCTTTTGCGGGGGCGGACGTTTTGAACATTCCCGACACCGTCGGCATTTCCGAACCGGAGGGTTTCGGCGCGCTGGTGCGCACCTTTGCTTCCGATGACGCCTTTGCGGGCGTCGTGTTCTCCGTGCATTGTCACAACGACCTGGGCCTCGCCGTGGCAAACAGCCTCGCGGGGGTCAAGGCGGGCGCTTTGCAGGTGGAGTGCACCGCAACCGGCATTGGCGAGCGCGCGGGCAACGCTGCGCTGGAGCAAATTGCTCTGGCCGCGCTTTTGCAAAGCGAGATCTACCGTGTGAAGGTGGGGCTGGATACCCGTGAGCTTTCCGCGCTCGCCCGCAAGGTCAGCGAGCACTCGGGGCTTGCCGTGCCGCAGAACGCGCCCATCATCGGACAGAACGCGTTTTCGCACGAGTCGGGCATCCATCAGCACGGCATGTTGCAGAATAAACAGACGTATCAGATCCTCGACCCCGCACTCGTCGGGCGTGAGGAGGCAAAACTCTTGCTCGGCAAGCTCTCGGGCCGCGCCGCCTTCCGTAAAAAGGCGGAGGAACTCGGTTACCGCTTGGAAAAAGACGCCATGACTAAGGCGTTCGGTGCTTTTTTGCAACTTGCGGACCGCAAGAATCTCGTGCGCGACGAGGAGGTGGACGCCATTCTTGCCGAGGTGCGCGACGAGGAGATCCTCTCGCACGGGTTTGAACTCGTGGCGTTCTCCATTCAGTCCAATTCCGAGGGCATGGCCTCCGCCGATATCAGCCTGAAGAAGGACGGCAAGGTGCTGCGCGACGCGGCGATCGGCAGCGGTCCGATCGAGGCGGCGTTTCACGCTGTGGAGCGCATTACGGGCGCCAGGTTTTCCTTGGATGCGTACCGCATTCGCGCGGTCACGGAGGGCAAGGACGCGCTCGGCATCGTCCTCGTGCGGCTCAAGGAAGGGGAGCAGATCTTCTCCGGTCGCGGCGTGTCCGTTGACATCATCGAGGCGTCGGTCAAGGCCTACGTTTCTGCCGTCAATCGCGCCGTTTACTATACGGAAGAGGCGGCGAAAGCATAAATTTTTTTGACAAGCGGCAAGGCTTGTGCTATAATAACGTATAGCGTAAAAAAGAGTACCCTTTGCGAGTAAGGTGAATTATGAAAATCATTCGCATTCTTTCTTTGGTGTTGGTCTTTTGCCTTCTGATGCTTCCGGGCCTGTCGGTCGCGGCGGAAGGAGGGCTTTCTGCGGGACAGGAAGTGGTCTCCGATCAGGGCGACTATTTCATCTACGTAGTGGTAGTCGTTTCCGTGTTGGTGATGGCAGGACTTGGCATTTTCGTCTTTTTGCGCAGGAGAAAATAAATTTCTCAATTTTTGCTTGACAACTGCTCTTCCGTCTGTTATAATGCCAAAGCACGTGGCGGAATAGCTCAGTTGGCTAGAGCATCCGGTTCATACCCGGCAGGTCGTTGGTTCAAATCCGACTTCCGCTACCAGGCCCCATGGTCAAGCGGTTAAGACACCGCCCTTTCACGGCGGAAACGGGAGTTCGATTCTCCCTGGGGTCACCAAAAAGCCCAAGTCAAATTGACTTGGGCTTTTTTCTTTCCGTTTGGCGTCGGGTTGGCGGTCTTTTTCCGCCGCAGGCTTTCAAACACGCCCTCCCGCAAAAAAAGAAGCCCCCGCAAAAACGGGGGCGTTTTTTGTCTGTGCTTTATTCCTTCGGGGCTTCTTCGGTCGTTGCGACCTCGGGTGCCTTGGGCGCGACGGGTGCGACGGGCGCCTTGGGCGCGACGGGGATCTCGTTTTGGTTTTTCAGTTTGTTGTTGATGGAGATGATGTTCTTCACCGCGAGGATCGCCATCATCAAAAGTTCAAAGACGAAGCGAATGCCGATGGGGGCAAGCACGATCATGAGCAGTCCGCTGAAGAAGCTGGCGGTGATCATGGAGACGAAGCCCATGAAGATGGCAAGCAGGGTGGAGAAGATGTAGAGGGTCTTCAAAATGGCTTCGATCAGGAGGCCCTTGAAGTTGAAAATGTCCGCCAGGACGCGCAAGCCCTTCGGCAGAGTGGCGTATTTCTTTTCGGGGGTGATGAAGATGAGCGTGAGAATGGTTGCAACGACGGCAAGCAGAACGGCAAGCGCGCCGAGGCCCGCTACGGTGGCGACGGAATCCAGAGCACCGCGAGAGGGAGCAAGAATAGAACCCATAAGTATTTCCTCCGTACAGATCAAGTTTTTTTCGGACATAGTTTGTTTATATCCTGTTCAAAATTATAAAACGCTTTGCAAAATTTGTCAAATAAAAGTGTCGTCGGGTTGGCGCGGGGGCGAATTTGCGCCGCGCGCCGAGGCAGATTGCCGGCGGAAGGGGCAGAAGCGAAAGCGGACAAGTGTTGCGCTCGCGCCTTGCCCTTGGAGAGAAGGCGAGCGAGCGTGCGGGAAAATGAAAAAAGCACCCGATAAGAGTTGTACTCTAAAGGACGTTACAACAAAACACCCGTAGTTTTTAAAAAACTATGGGTGTTTTTAATATTTTCTTTTTTAGTTAGTCAAGTTGTGTTATAATACAACGAACCGATAAATAAGAATTTGAGGAGGAAAGACAAATGACCATCCAAACAGTTGAACAAAACAACATAGTATGTGCTGTTATTAACAGCGATGAAAAGGTATTTACAGATGTACAGTCTGCACTTGATGTGCTTATGACTGCAAA
>JAFYLE010000115.1 GCA_017537265.1 Clostridia bacterium
ACGCGACCGCGCAGGGTGATCTCACCCGTCATGGCAACGTCCGTGCGGCACTCACGGCAGGCAAGTTCGCTCACCAGTGCGCTGGTCAGAGCAATGCCTGCGCTCGGGCCGTCCTTCGGAACTGCGCCCTCCGGCAGGTGAATGTGAATGTCCGTATTTTTGTAAAACTCGGGATTGCAGACGCCGAATTCTTCGGCGTGCGCGCGGATGAGGGAGATCGCCGCATGCGCGCTTTCCTTCATCACGTCGCCGAGGGAGCCGGTCAGCTCCAGTTTGCCCGTGCCCGCAAAGGAGAGCACTTCAATCTTCAGCAGTTCGCCGCCGGCCTCGGTCCAGGCAAGTCCGTTGACCACGCCGACGGTTCCGTCCTTCTCCCGTTCTTCGCGCAGGAAGCGCTTTTTGCCGAGCAGCGTCTCCAGGTTTTCGGGCTTGACCGTCAGGCGCGTGCACTTGCCTTCCGCCACCATGCGTGCGGTTCGGCGGCAGAGCTTGGCGAGGGTGCGTTCTAAGTTTCGCACGCCCATTTCACGGGTGTAGAATTCCACGATGGCAAGGATCGCCTCGTCGGACAGACGCAGGTTTTTCTTGGCAATGCCGTGGCGCTTGAGTTGTTTGGGGACGAGGTGGTTTTTGGCGATGGCGAGTTTCTCGCCCTGCGTGTAACCGGGTACGTCAATGATCTCCATGCGGTCGATGAGTGCTTTGGGGATCGTGTCACGGGTGTTTGCCGTGGCAAGGAAGATGCAGTCGGAGAGGTCGATGGGCATCTCCACGAAGTGGTCGCGGAAGGCGTGGTTCTGTTCGGGATCCAGCACCTCCAGAAGCGCGCTTGCGGGATCGCCGTGTGCATCGCGCGTCAGCTTGTCGATCTCGTCCATGACGATCAGGGGGTTCATACTGCCCGCCTGCTTCAAGGCGTTGATAAAACGGCCCGGCATGGAGCCGATGTAGGTCTTGCGGTGGCCGCGGATATCCGCTTCGTCGCGCACGCCGCCCAGCGAGAGGCGTACGTATTTTCTGCCGAGGGTCTTGGCAATGGAGGCACCGATGGAGGTCTTGCCGACGCCGGGAGGTCCGACCAGACAGAGGATCTGCCCGCCCAGATTCGGCGCGAGCTTTTTAACGGAGAGGTATTCCAGAATACGGTCTTTGACTTCTTTCATGCCCTCGTGGTCGGCGTCAAGCTGTTTTTTTGCCGTCTCAAGGTCAAGGCTGTCTTCGGTAAATTGGCCGAAGGGGATCTCGAGGCACGTGTCAATGTAGCCGGAGAGCACGCTCGCCTCTGCAGAGCCGAAGGGCATGCGGGAGAGCTTCTTGGCGTCGTGGACCAATCTCTCGCGAATGTCGTCGGGAAGCGTTGCCTTCTCAATGCGGGAGAGCAGCTCGTCGCTTTCGGAGTAGTCGGCTTCTCCGAGCTCTTCCGAAATGACCTTCATCTGTTCGCGCAGGTAGTAGTCGCGCTGGTTTTGATCCATGTGCTCCTTGACTTTTTCCGCAATGCTGCTTTCCAGCTTGAGCACGTTGATCTCTTTTTCCATTACCATGGATAAGAGCTCCAGACGGCGCAGGGGGTCGAATTCGTCCAGAATGGCCTGCTTGTCCTGGAATTTGTAAAGCACGTTTGCGGCAATGAAGTCAGCGAGCAGAGCAGGGTTTTTGATCGATTGCACCGTCATCTGAATATCGCCGGAGACTTTAGGCAGAAACTTGACGTATTCTTCGAAGCGTTCCATCACCGTGCGCATGCGCGCCTCGGCGGCAAGGGTGCCTTCCTCCACGTCGATCTGTTTTTTCAAGACGTGTGCGATGAGAGCACCATTCTTCTCGCGGCGGGAGATGTGCACGAGTTCTGCTCTGTGCGTGCCCTCCACCACTACGCGGAACTCACGGTCGGGCAGGCGCAGAGACTGTTTGATGCGCGCCACGGTGCCTACCGCGTAGAGATCCTGTTGCTCGGGCTTTTCCACGGCGGGGTCACGCTGGGTGACAATGAAAATTTGTTTATCGGTGGAGATCGCCTCCTGCAGGGCGGCGATGGACTCCTCGCGGCGCACCTCAAAACTTGCGGGCACCCCGGGGAAAATCACGACCCCTCGCACGGCGAGCGCGGGGAGGATGGTCTGGGTCACGATCTCATAGGTCTTTGACATAGCTTGGGTCCTTTCCGAAGGGTAAAAATAAAATCATTACATTATAACATATATGTGTCTTTTTGTAAACCGAAGAAGCTGGCAAAAATTTCCGCGGATACGGCGTATTTTTTTCGCTCACAATATTCGTGGGCTCAAACGGAGTCCGCGTCAAAATTCAGGCATCTTCAAGTGCGGGAATTTTGACGTAACACAAAGTCTTAAGGAGAAACGACATGTCCAGCAAATCTCTTGTTCCGGACGCAAAGGAAGCGCTCAACCGTTTCAAGATGGAAGCGGCCAGCGAAGTCGGTGTCAGCTTAAAGCAGGGTTACAACGGTGACCTTACTGCTAAGCAGGCAGGCTCTATCGGCGGTCAAATGGTGAAGAAAATGATCCAAACTGCCGAGAATTCCTTGAAGGGCAGCCGCTAAAGATTAGCGACTGACGGAGCAAAGGGCGGGCGAGCGGCATTCCACAAAAAGGTGGCGCCGTGCCCGCCTTTTCTACATTTACAGCGGAGGAAGTATGAACAGCGATATTCTCAAGAGGACCCTCAGAAGCCATGCGCAAGACCTTGCCGAAAAAGGCAAGATCTGCGTTGCGGGCAAGGCGCGGCGTCTGATGCAAATTTTGAAAAAGGAAGAAAAAAGGCTTAAGTCCCGCCGCCTGCACGGTCTTGCCCTGACGGAGGCGGAGGAGTGGGTCCTGGATAACGCTCGCCTCCTGGCGGAAACTTTGGGTGCGGATCTTCTCAGGGCAAAGCCTGTTTCGCGCGCGCTGGTGCGCGTGTTCGAAGAGTTGTTCCTGCAGGACGAGGAACTTTCCGAGGAGAACTTGGAGTGTATCTTTGATTTTTTGACGGAAAAGAAGTGCTCGCACTCTCTCGTCGTCTCGGTGCGCGAGGCCCTTTTGTACTGTGCGGCATCCGCGCTCTTTTGCCGCATTCGAAAAGGGGAGGGCGTGCGCGGCGCGATTTTGAGCTTGCGCACGCTTTCCCGCGCCCCGTTTGAGACACTCATCACAGGCGCCTCCCCCTTGCACCGCATATTGCTGCGCGATCCCGCGGGCGCGTACGGGAAGATGGAGTTTGCCTTTTGCGCGCGTTTGTGGGATCTGATCGAAAAACGCCGCGGGAAGCAGAGCGCGGAGGAGTTTGCGCGCGCTCTGCTTGCACGCGCGGCAAAAAAAGGCGAGTACGTCGGGACAGAACTCACCCCGCGCGGTCGCTTTTGGG
>JAFYLE010000116.1 GCA_017537265.1 Clostridia bacterium
AGCCGGACGATTTCGTGCGCTTCACCGATGCGCTCATCGCACATCTTAGGCGCAACGGGCTTAATGCCGTGTCGAAGGAGAAGGAGTCAGATCGGCTAACGGCGATGCGGCGGAGTATCCTTTTCCCGGGTCTTCTGCATGAGTTGGGGCTTTCGGCCTTCAAGGAAGAGCGGTTTATGATGAAGGTTGAGGCGCAAGACCAGGGCCGGGAATACAAGAGGGTCTCGGCCGACATTCGGCGATGCGGCTTTTTCTTTCCTGTGACAGTGCCGAACGAGGCCACGCTCTGCGCCATGAAGCTGTCTGCTCTCCTGACGCGCGGCAAGGGTCGTGACTTTTACGATGTGATCTTCCTTTTGCAGCGCACGGAACCGGACTATCCGTTCTTGTCTGCCGTGCATCCGGAAGTAACCGACCTAAAGTCGCTCAAGGCGGCGTTGACGGCAAAGGCGAAGTCTGTCGATCTCGAACTCAAGCGCCGCGATGTCGAGCATCTGCTTTTTCATCGCGAGCGCGCAGAACTCGTCACGCGCGTCCCCGCTTTCGTCGATTCGCTGTAAAGGCGCATAAAGGAACAAACGCTATGAACGACTTTGAAGAGTATTTTAAGGCTGGCGAGCCGGGGCGGCGCGAGCGCGCCGAGGCGTGGGCGACCGCGATAGGGTTGCAACAGGTTGACGGGCTAGTGCCGTCGCAATTCCTGTTCAATACTGCGATCGAACACATCGAGGGACGCATCACCCAGAACCAGGCGCGGCGACGCATCCGCGACTATTACGCCGCGCAAGGCGAAACGACGGAGCGCGACCCCGACAAGGAAGAGGCCGACAAGGTTTCGGAGCGGATTGTTGCTGTCATCAACGATGGTGGCTTCGAATTCACGCCCGAATACTACATATCCATCCATGCCAAGCTCTTCAAGGGCGTATTGGCATTGGCGGGGAAGCTCCGCACCGTCAACATCCGCAAGCGCGAATGGGTGCTAAAAGACGATTCGGTCACCTATGGTTCGGCGGACACCATAAAGCAGTCGCTTATTCGGGATTTCATTGACGAGCGCGAGTTCGACTACGGCGGCAAGTCGCCTCGGCAGGCTATTCCCCACTTTGCAAGGTTCATCGCGCAGATCTGGCAGGTGCATCCCTTCGGCGAAGGCAACACGCGCACGACTGCCGTCTTCGCCATCAAGTATTTGAACTCGCTGGGCTATCGCGTTGCGAACAACATGTTCAAGGACAATTCGTGGTTCTTCCGCAACGCGCTCGTCCGCGCCAATTATGCCGACTACGAGCGCGGTATCAAGCGCGACTGGAGCTATCTGGAAGCGTTCTTCCGCAATCTGCTCCTCGGCGAAAACAACGAAATGAAGAGCCGCTATCTCCTCATTGGTCTTACCGAGGATGACAAGCGCAAGATTCGCGAACTGTCGGAAGGCACGCGGAAGGAAGGTTGTCAGAACGCAAAAAGCGGTAAGAAAAAAGCGGTAAGAAAAAGCGGTAAGAAAACAGTCGATAAACTTTGGGAGCTGTTGAAAGATCAGCCTCATCTGACTTTGGCCGGCATGGTTGCCGCTTTAGGAATAACCCGTAGCACCATCCAAAAGCATCTTGTAAATCTCAAGGCATCCGGCCGTCTTCGCCGCATCGGCCCCGACAAAGGCGGCCATTGGGAGGTGGTGGAGTGATGTGGGAAGCTTCTCGCGCAGATGGGTTTTTTAGACAGGATTAACAAGATTAACATGATTAAGAAAGGAGCGGGAGCGTGAAGGATAAAATCGAAATGCCGAAGATGCCGTGGACAGTGCGCGTGCCGATGCTGGAACTGTACGCCCTTGCCGTGCTTTGCGTCGGCTATGCAGTTTGCCTAACCAGCCCTCTAACAGCTATAGCGGAAGGTTC
>JAFYLE010000117.1 GCA_017537265.1 Clostridia bacterium
GTGTACGAGCTTTGTGACCTCGGCGTCGGCAAGTGCCGTATGGCGGTCGCCGCCAAGCGTGACTTTACGGACGACCCCTCGCGCACGCTCGTCGTTGCGACCAAGTTCGTCTCCATTGCCAAGCGCCATTATGCAAAGAAGTGCCGCGACATCGACATCGTGCATTTGAACGGCTCCATCGAGCTTGCCCCCATTCTCGGTATGACGGACGTTATCGTGGACATCGTGGAGACGGGCACCACCCTGAAGGAGAACGATCTGGAAGTGGTGGAGACCATTCTCCCCATCAGCGCGCGCCTCATTTCCAACAAGGCCGCCTATCAATTCAAACAGGCAGAAATCGACCGCTTGACCAACTCTCTTGCGGCCGAACTTGCAGAAAGTGTAAACGTATGATTTCCATTGTCAAATTACAGGACGTCGGACTGGAAAACGTCCTCTCCCGCTTGGAGGAGAAGGTAAACGTTGCCCCCGTTGTCAGCGATATTATCGAACAGGTGCGCTGTCGCGGGGACGAGGCACTCAAAGAGTACTGCCTCAGGTTTGACGCTTCCGATCTTTCCTGCTTTGAGGTCAGTGAGGAGGAGATCGACGCTGCTTTTGCGGAAGTCGGAGAGGAGTTCGTCTCCATTTTGCGTGAGGCGGCACAGAACATTCGCGCTTACCATGTAAATCAGGTGCGCGAGGGCTTCGAGCTTTGCCGCGAGGACGGCACCGTGCTCGGACAGAAGGTCACTCCCATCGAGAAGGTCGGCCTGTACGTGCCGGGTGGCACCGCGGCGTATCCGTCCTCCGTTTTGATGAATGCCATTCCCGCAAGTATTGCAGGTTGCCGTGAGATCGTCATGACCACCCCCGCCCGCGAGGGTAAGATCGCGCCCGTCATTTTGGCGGCGGCAAAGATCGCAGGCGTCTCCCGCATTTTTAAACTCGGCGGTGCGCAGGCCGTTGCCGCCCTCGCCTACGGCACACAGAGCGTGCCCAAGGTGGACAAGATTGTCGGCCCCGGTAACGCCTTCGTGGCAGAGGCCAAGCGTCAGGTCTTCGGCCGCGTAGCCATTGATATGATCGCAGGTCCGAGTGAGATCTTGGTCGTTGCGGATTCTACCGCCCGCGCAGACTATGTTGCCGCAGATCTTTTGAGTCAGGCAGAGCACGACAAGAACGCCTCCGCCGTGCTTGTGACCACGAGTGAAGAGCTCGCGCTTTCCGTGCAGAAGGAGCTGGAAGTACAGATCCCGCGCCTTTCCCGTGAGGAGATTGCTCGCACCTCCGTTGAGAACAACGGCAAGATCATTTTGGTGCAGAGTCTGGACGAGGCACTCGATGTGGCAAACGCCATCGCGCCGGAGCACCTGGAGCTCTGCATCGAAGAGCCCATGCAGGCACTTGATAAAGTGCAAAACGCAGGCAGCGTCTTCCTCGGCAATTATTGCCCCGAAGCCCTTGGCGATTATTTTGCGGGCCCCAATCATACCCTGCCCACAAGCGGCACCGCCCGTTTTTCCAGCCCGCTTTCCGTGGACGATTTCGTGAAGAAAACACAGTACTCCTTCGTCTCCCGCGAGGGGCTTTCCAAGATTGCGGATAAGGTCGTCACCTTTGCGAGAGCAGAGGGTCTCGGCGCCCATGCCGAGAGCGTCGCCATTCGCAAAAGGGTAGAGAAGCTATGAGCCGTTTTCTTTCAAAGCGTTTGCAGAAGCTCTCCGTCTATACCCCCGGCGAACAGCCCAAGGGCGCGGAGCGCTTCATCAAACTCAACACCAACGAGCTTCCGTATCCGCCCGCTCCCGCCGTTCGCGCGGCCGTGACGGATGCCAAACTTTGCGATCTGCGCCTGTATCCCGATCCCACCTGCAGTTCGTTGAAGGGTGCGCTTGCCGCCCTTTACGGCACCAAGGCAAGTGAAGTGTATCTTGCCAACGGCTCGGACGACGTTCTCTATTTTGCGTTTTTGGCGTATTGCCAAGAAGCCCCCGCCGTTTTTTGCGACTTGACTTATGGCTTTTACGAGGTCTTTGCCGATCTCGTCGGCTCTCAGAAGACCGTCGTACCGCTCAAGGCGGATTACAGCGTGGACGTTGACGCACTCTGTGCGGCGGACGGCACTGTGTTTCTTGCCAATCCCAACGCCCCCACGGGACTTGCACTGCCGCTTTCGGACGTAGAACGCATCGTCTCTTCCAAGTCGGACCGTGTCGTTGTCGTGGATGAGGCGTACGTGGATTTCGGCGGCGAGAGCGCATTGAGCCTTATTAAAAAATACGACAATCTCTTGGTCGTGCGGACGTTCTCCAAATCTCGCGCCATGGCGGGCGCGCGCCTCGGTTACGCCTTCGCGTGCGAGGAATTGATCGCAGACCTTGAGCGTATCCGTTTTTCCACCAACCCGTATAATATCAATCGTCTCACCCTGCTTTTGGGAGAAAAGACCGTACAGGAAGAGGCGTATTATCGGGACTGCATGCACCGCATCGTCACCACGCGTGAGAAGACCAAACAGGCGCTGGAGGCGCTTGGTTTTTCGCTCACCGACAGCCGTGCCAACTTTTTGTTTGCCACGCACAATCGCGTGAGTGCCGAGGACTTGTATCTTGCCTTAAAGGCGCGCGGCATTCTCGTGCGTTACTTTGCCGGTGCAAAACGAGCCGCCAACCATCTGCGCATCTCCGTCGGAAGCGAAGAGGAGATGGCAGAGTTTATCCGCGTGACAGAACAGATTTTGAAGGAGCAGTTATGAGACAGGCCACCATTACGCGCAAAACGCGCGAGACCGACGTTGTCCTTACCCTGAACCTTGACGGCGAAGGGAAGAGCGAGATCAATACGGGCGTCGGCTTTTTGGATCACATGCTCACGCTGTTTGCCGCCCATTCGGGCTACGATTTGAGCGTGCGTTGCATCGGTGACACCGAGGTGGACGACCACCACAGCGTCGAGGATATCGGCATTGCACTCGGACAGGCTTTTGCCGAGGCGTTGGGTGATAAGGTCGGCATTTATCGCTACGGCTACATGATCCTGCCCATGGACGAGAGCCTTATTCTTTCCGCCGTGGATCTTTCGGGCAGAGCACATCTGTCTTACAGCCTCGCCATTCCCTCACCGCAGGTCGGCACCTTTGATACGGAACTTGTCGAGGAGTTTTTCGTCTCCTTCGTGCGCAATGCCGCCGTGACGCTGCACTTGAGAAAAATGGCGGGTACCAATTCTCACCACATCATCGAGGGCGCGTTCAAGGCCTTCGCCCGCGCCATGAAGAAGGCGACGGCGATCGATGTGCAAAACGCCGATAAACTCCCCTCCACGAAGGGTGTTTTATAATGGTCGCCATCGTAGATTACGGCGTCGGCAACCTCTTTTCGCTCTGCTCGTCCTTTGCCGCCATCGGGGCGGAGGCCGTCGTGACAAACGACGCTATGGTGTTAAAGAGTGCCTCGCACGTTTTGCTTCCGGGCGTCGGCGCGTTTGAGGACGCAAGACTCAGGCTTTCCCGGAGCGGTCTGGAGGATACCCTGCGCGAGCTTGTGTCGAACGGCACGCCGCTGATGGGCGTGTGCCTCGGCATGCAACTGCTTTTTGACGAGAGTCTGGAGTTCGGCGTGCACAAAGGGCTCGGCTTCATTCCGGGTCGCGTCATCGGTATGCAGGGTACCATCGACGAGAGCCTGCTCATTCCGCACATCGGATGGAACGGTTTGCAAAAGACGCAGGACCATCCGTTGCTTTCCGGCATTGAGGACGGCGACTGCGTGTATTTCGTCCATTCTTTTTTCGCTTCCGAGTGTGATGAGAGTGTGATTGCCACGACCGAGTACGGCGTGCAGATGACTGCCGCCGTTGCGCGCGGCAACGTGCTCGGTTGCCAATTCCACCCCGAAAAGAGCGGGGAAGTGGGACTTAAGATCTTGAAAAATTTTGTGAATTTCGGAGAACGTGCATGAATCTCTTTCCCGCGATCGATCTTTACGACTCCTCGGCCGTGCGCCTTTATAAAGGAGACTACGACCAAATGACCTTCTATAGCCGCGACCCCTTGAGCTTCGCAAAAACGTTTGAGGAGGAGGGCTGTGAGTATCTGCATACCGTGGATCTTGCCGCCGCGCGCGACGGCGTGCCCAAGGAACTTGACCTCATCTCCCGCATCACCGAAGAGACGGCACTCAAGGTGCAGGTCGGCGGCGGCGTGCGCAGCATGGACGTGGTGGAGTCGTATCTTAAGGCGGGCGTGTTCCGCGTGGTGCTCGGTACCGCGGCCGTGACGGACGAGGCGTTTTTGAAGGCGGCACTCTCCGCATACAAAGAACGCATTGCCATCGGCCTTGACATCAAGGACGGCAAGGTTGCCATCCGCGGCTGGCGGGAGACTTCCGATTTCTCGGCAGACGCGTTTTTGGAAAAGCTGGTCACCCTTGGTGCCAAGTGTGTCATCTGCACGGACATCTCGCGCGACGGTGCCATGCAGGGCGCCAATTGCGCATTGTATAAAAGACTCAACGAGCAGTACCCCATTGACTTCATCGCTTCGGGCGGCGTCAGTACGCTCTCCGATCTTGCCATCCTCAAAGATTCGGGGCTTTACGGCGCCATTCTCGGCAAGGCGTACTACACGGGCGCCGTTACTTTGCGGGACGCCCTGGAGGTGTGCCGATGATCACCAAGCGCATCATTCCCTGTCTGGACGTGCGCGACGGTCGCGTGGTCAAGGGTGTGAATTTTGAGAACCTCGGTGACGTCGCAAGTCCCGTGGAACTCGCAGAGTTTTACACGAATGCGGGCGCGGACGAGCTCGTTTTTTACGATATCACGGCCTCCGCGGAAGGACGCGGCATCTTTACCGGGATCCTGCGCGAGACCGCGCGCCGCGTGTTCATTCCGCTTACCGTCGGCGGCGGCATCAATACGCTTTTGGATTTTGAACGCGTGCTTTCTGCCGGTGCGGATAAGGTCAGCATCAACTCCGGTGCCATTCGCGACCCGTCTCTTGCCCGAGCGGCAAGCCGTCGCTACGGCAGTCAGTGCGTGGTGCTTTCCGTGGACGTCAAGCGCGTGAACGGCGTCTTTCGCGTCTTTGCACGCGGCGGGCGCGACGACACGGGGCTTGAGGCACTTTCCTGGATCTCTTCGCAGGTGCAAGCCGGCGCGGGAGAGGTCGTGGTCAACTCCATCGACACCGACGGCGTCAAGGGCGGCTTTGATCTGGAACTTTTGGAGCGCGTTTGCGATCTTGTGGACGTGCCCGTCATTGCCTCGGGCGGCGCGGGCAAAAGCGAGGATTTCGTCACCCTCTTTTCTCAGGTCCCCAAGGTGAGCGCGGGGCTTGCCGCATCCATCTTCCACTTCGGTGAGGTCAAGATCTCCGATCTCAAAGACACACTCAAACAAGAAAATATACCTGTGAGGATTGTAAAATGAACATCGATTCTTTGAAATTCGACAAAAACGGACTCATTCCCGCCATCGTGGTGGACGACAAGAGCGGGGAGGTTTTGACACTCGCTTACATGAACCGCGAGAGCTTGAACGTCACCTTGGAAAAGAAATTGACTTGTTTTTACAGCCGCTCCCGCTCCTGCCTCTGGCTCAAGGGCGAGACCAGCGGCAATTTTCAGCACGTCGTTTCCATCACGGCGGATTGCGACGCGGACGCACTTCTGGTCAAGGTGAATCCCGACGGCCCTGCCTGCCATACGGGCACGCGTTCTTGTTTTACCGACACTCTTTTTTCCGCAGAAGACGAGGCGGCGGAGGAGTTTTCGCTTGACGCACTTTACGCCTTGCTCGTGGGCCGCAAGACGGAGAAGAAGGAGGGTTCTTACACCACCTATCTCTTTGAAAAAGGGCTGGATAAGATCCTCAAAAAAGTGGGTGAGGAGAGTACGGAGGTCATTGTCGGTGCCAAGAACAACGACCGCGCCGAGACCATTTATGAGATCGCAGACCTTCTCTATCACGTCATGGTCCTCATGGTCGAGATGGGGATTACCAATGCGGATATCATGCAGGAACTCGCTTCCCGCCACGTCATCGACCACAAGGTCAAGCAGGAAAAAATGACGAAGTGACGTTGCGCTTTTCTCTTCGGAGGAAAAGAGCTGCAAAGCCAAAATAGAAAGACCGTGCCCGAATAAGCGGGCACGGTTCTGTTTTGTAAGACAGATCCCGAGGGCAAACGATGCCCTCGGGATTTTCATTTATGTTCTTGAAAAAAGATCTTATTTTTCGATTTTGATCGGGTCGAAATCGAGGTAGTCTGCGCTGACGAGGGAGAAGGTTACGCCGTCCTCCTCGGCAGGCGGCAGGTTTGCGGGAGAGACCATGTGCAGGTGTCCGTAGAACACGCGGCGCACGCCCGCCTTTTTCAGAAGGTCAAGTGCGGGGTGCCTGCAGGAGAGGGAAGAGAGCGGGTAGTGAGAAAACACGAGGATCTCGCGCGTGTCGTCTTCGCCTTTTCGCAGTTTTTCGGCTGCCGCAACGGATGCGGCAAAGCGGCCCACCTCGCGGTCGAGGATCTTGCGATCCGCCTCTTTCATGCTCGCTTCACACAGCCAACCTCGGCTTCCCGCAATGAGGAAGTCCTCGGCCTCAAACGCGTTGTTGTGCAAAAAACGGATGGTCTTGTAGCCTTGTTCATCGCAAAACTCGGTGAGCTTTGTCAGCGTGTTCCAGTAGTATTCGTGGTTGCCCTTCATCAGGATCTTCTGTCCGGGCAGCGCTTCCAAAAAGTCAAAGTCGGGCTTTGCCTCGGCAAGCGTCATTCCCCAGGAGAAGTCGCCGGGCAGAATGACCGTGTCGTTCGGGGCAATTTTTTTAAGCCAATTTTCCTTGAGTTTTTCTTCGAAGTTTTGCCAACGCGCGCCGAAAACGTCCATCGGCTTGTCCGTGCCGAAGGAGAGGTGCAAGTCGGAAATGACAAAAACAGCCAAGCAAAAACTCCTTTTACATGGGTATAACAGCGCTTTTTCAGCGTAAAATAGTGTTGAAAGAGAGGGAAAACAGATGAATGAATATCGCGAGATCAATCACGAGAGCGCACCCGTGCACGTGCGTGACGTCAAGTGTGACGTGACGAGTTGCGCTTTCCACGACGGCACGAGCTTTTGCACCGCGCGGGAGATCAAGATCGGCCCGAGTTACGCGGTCAGCAGTACGGAGACTGTCTGTTCCACGTACCGTCCGCGTTATTTTCGCACCGTTTAGCGAGTGACGAAGTCCTTCACCGCGTCGGAGAGTGCCGTTTTTTCGATCACACCCTCAAAGCGCACGGTTTTGTTCTTGAGTGCGGCAAGCGGCGCGGGAATGGTCGTGTCGGTGGCTTTTGAGAGCGCTTCAAGCGCGTCGAATTCGTCTTCGGGGATTTCTTTTCCCAGGGCCTCCAGCACGCTCTGCGGGAATTTGTAAGCACTTGCGGTACTGCCGCAGACGATCGGGGTCTCATCCCCCGTTTGTCTGCGGTATTCTTTTGCCGCAAACAGACCGACCGCCGTGTGCGGGTCGGTGAGGTATCCGTTGTTTTCAAAGGTGCTTAAAATGACGTTCTTCGTGTCGTCTTCACTGCAGTAAGCGCCGAAGAATTCGGCATCCAGAAGTGCTTTTTCGTCATCGGTCAGCGTGTACTTGCCCTCGGTTTTGAGCGCGTTCATCAGTTCGACCGTGCGCTCTGCGCCAAAGATGAAGTACAGCAGTCTCTCAAGGTTGGAGGAGACCAGAATGTCCATAGAGGGGGAGATCGTGGTGAAAAACGCGCGGTTCTTGTCGTACACGCCGTTTTGCAAGAAGTCGGTCAGGACGTTGTTGGAGTTGGACGCGCAGATGAGTTTCCCCACGGGAAGGCCCATGCGTTTTGCAAGATAGCAGGCAAAGATATTGCCGAAGTTGCCCGTCGGCACGCAGAAGTTCACCTTTTCGCCGAGTTTGATCTTGCCCGATTTGCAGAGATCGCGGTATGCCTGCACGTAGTAGACGATCTGGGGTGCCAGGCGACCGAAGTTGATGGAGTTTGCGCTGGAGAGGAAGGCGTAGGGTGCGATCTGCTCGGCAAGCTTTGCATCGGAGAAGATCTCCTTGACGGCGGTTTGCGCGTCGTCAAAATTGCCTTCAATTGCTTGCACGCGCACGTTTTTGCCTTCTTGCGTGGCCATTTGGCGTTTTTGCAGCGGAGAGACGCCGTGCGCGGGGTAGAAGACCAGAATTTTGGTTTGTTCTACGTCGCAGAAGCCTTCGAGGGCTGCTTTGCCCGTATCGCCGCTCGTTGCGGTCAGAATGCAGGCGTCGCGCGTCTCACCGGTCAGGGTAATCGCGGCAGAGAGCAGACGCGGCATCAGTTGCAGCGCCATGTCCTTGAATGCAGAGGTCGGACCGTGCCAGAGCTCCTCGGTGTAGAGGCCTTCTCCGAGGTCCTTCAGCGGCGTCTGCGGGACGGTGTCGAATTTGCCCGTGGCGTAGGCCGCGCGGCAAAGGGAGGCGAGCACGTCCTTGTATTCCGGCAAGAAGGGAAGCAGAATGCGCTCGGCAAGTTCTTCGTAAGGAATGTCCGAGGTCAGCAGGGCGGGGTCGAGAGCGGGGATCTCTTCGGGAACGTACAGACCGCCGTCGGAGGCAAGCCCTTTGAGGATCGCCACGGGGGCGGTGACTTTTTCGGCTTTTGCGCGGGTAGAAACGTATAACATAATAAAACCTCAGAACAGTTTTTTCTTGTAAAATCCGGTATTTTCTTCAAAGGCGTTTTTGGTGTGGACGACTTCTGCTCGATCGGAGAAGAAGGTGACCTCCACCACGTCGAAACGAGGGTAGTAGCGGCAGAATTTTGCACGGTGACAGTTTAGGTAGTGTGCCGCGGCAAGGGTGATGCGCCGCTGTTTTTCGCGGTCCACCTTGGCGGCGGGTGCGCCGTAGACGGCTTCTGTGGCGGCACTCATCGTCTTCACCTCCACGAAGGCAAGATCGTCTCCGTCGAGGAAGATCAGGTCGATCTCTCCGCGCAGGGTGCGCACGTTTCGGGCGACGAAGAGCAGCCCGTCCTTTTTCAGACGCTGTTCGGCAAGCTTTTCGCCCTCGTCACCGAGGCATTTGTGAAAACTTTTCATCACTTTAAGATGTTTTTCAGAAAGCTCATGCGGTGCACGGGCGAGGGGCCGTATTTTTGCACGAGTTCTCGGTGCAGGGGAGTGGGGTATCCCTTGTGCTTGGCAAAGCAGTACTCGGGGTATTGTTTGTCCAGCTCCACGAGGCTTCTGTCACGCGCCACCTTGGCGAGGATGCTCGCCGCCGCGATCGCGGGGATGAGCGCGTCGCCCTTGACGACCGCGCGCCCGGGCAGATCAAAGCCGCGGTAAATGTTCCCGTCCACCAAAAGGTAATCGGGGCTGGGGGAAAGGGCGGCGATCGCGCGTCGCATGGCAAGCAAACTTGCGTTCAGGATGTTGATCTCGTCGATCTCTTTGGGCGTTGCCGTGGCAATGGCAAAGGAGACGGCGTTTTCGCAGATCTCGTCAAAGAGCTTTTCGCGCTTTTTTTCGCTCAACTTTTTGGAGTCGTTGAGGCCGGAGGGAATGTAGCCGTCGGGCAGAATGACCGCAGCGGCGTATACGTCGCCCGCCAGAGGGCCGCGCCCCGCCTCATCCGTGCCGCAAAGGTAGCGTACGCCCTCGGGGAGAAGCGTTTTTTGCACTTCAAAATCCATTAGAGTCTCTCCAGAGTAAAGGTGCCGATGCGTGCGGAGCGGAAGTCGTCGATCAGTGCTTTTGCCGCACGTTCTTCGTCCGGAACACCGCCGCCGAGCAGCATGCCGCGACGTTTAGCCACGGCGGTGATGGAAGTGTCGTAGTCCGACGGATCGGTGATGCCGTAACGCTCCTGCAAGGCGTCGGGATACAGTTCTCCGAAACGGCAGAGAAGCGCGTAGGCGATCTCCTCCACGGAGAGCACTTCGTCGCGGATCGCGCCGGTAATGGCAAGGTTTTCGCCGACCTTGCGGTCGGTGAATTTCGGCCACAGGACACCGGGGGTGTCGAGCAGGTCAAAGCCCAAGTCCGTGCGCGTCCAGGAGAGTTCGCGCGTCACACCGGGGCGGTTTTCCACTTTGGTCTTCGCCTTTTTACACAGGCGGTTGATGAGGGCGCTTTTGCCCACGTTCGGCACGCCGACGATCATGGCGCGCAGCGGGCGGTGAATGCCGCGTGCGGCGTTTTTTTCCAAGCGGTCTGCACAGAGCTTTTGTACTGCGTCCTTAAGCGGGGCAAGGCCGTTTCCGCTTTTGCAATCGCAGGAGAACACCATGGTGCCGTCTTCGGAAAAAGCGCGCACGAATTCCCGTGTTGCACTCGGGTCGGCAAGGTCGCTTTTGCCGAGCAACACGATGGAGGGCTTGCCCTGCGTCAGGCGTTTTAAATCCGGGTTTTTGGAGGAGAGGGGAATGCGTGCATCCAGAAGTTCAAAGGTAAAGTCAATGCTCTTGAGTTCTTCGGTAATGCGACGCTGGGTCTTCTTCATGTGCCCGGGGAACCATTGGATCTCTCTCATTGCTTCCTCATTTAGACGGTGCCGAAGGTATCGAGCGGGAACAGGCGCAAAAGCACGTGTCCCATCACGTAGTTTTCGTTGATCTGGCCGATGATGGAGTCGCGGCTGTCAAGCGAGCCGTTGCGGTTGTCACCCATGACGAAGAGGTGTCCCGGTCGGATTTGCATGGGGTATTGCTCCTTGGTGTAGGCGTAGCGCATCTGCTCACCGTCAAGGTAGCGCACGTAGGGCTCGTCGATCGGCTCCAGCGTTTCGGGGGAGGAGCCCACGTAGACCTGCCAGGTGTCAAAGTCAATGTCCACCCACTCACCGCCCGTAGCGATCACGCGTTTGATGAGGGGCTTTTTGCCGTCCTCGTAAGAGGGGACCTGCAAAACGACGATGTCGCCGCGCGAGGGCGTGTAAAAGAGGTTGGAGATCACCAGGTGGTCCTCCGGTTGCAGGGTGTTGGTCATGGATTCACCGTTGACCACCACCAGGCGGAAGAAAAAGGTGAAGATCAAAATGACCGTCACAAGTGCAGAGAGAAAGATCTCCACCCAGTCAAGCGTCTCATAGACAGCGCGGGATTTTGCAGGCTTTTTTTGCGGGGTTCGTTCAAAGCTTGTGTTCATGTTCTACCTCGATCGGTAAGATGAAAGAAAACAAAAAAGGGGAACCCGAGCAAGTTCCCCTTTTGGCAAAACGTATGAATGGTTCTGTGCGTGCTTTTGCCCGTGGGGGCAGAAAAGTTTACTGAATGGCTTCCTTGACCTTGGCAGCCTTACCGACACGGTCGCGCAGGTAGTAGAGCTTGGCGCGACGGACACGACCCTTGCGGATCACGTCAACTGCTTCCACGTTCGGGGAATGCAGGGGGAAAGTCTTTTCGACGCCGACGCCGTAAGAGATGCGGCGAACGGTAAAGGTCTCGGAGATACCGCCGTTTTTCTTGGCGATGACGGTGCCCTCGAACATCTGGATGCGCTGACGCTCACCTTCTTTGATGCGGTTGTGGACACGGACGGTGTCACCGATGTTGAATTTGGGGGGATTTTCCTTCAGTTGCTCGTTAGTTAAAGTCTTCATAAGATCCATGAAAACTTCCTCCTTCCTGCGGCTTTGCCGCGACAGTGGAAAGAAAAGAGGTGTTCGTGCACAAGCTTGGGCAGAGGACCACTTCTCGCTGTTTCCGTAACAGGGGTGATTATAACATGGCAAAACACATTTTGCAAGCCTTTTTTGAAAAAAATCATACTTTTTTCGCACGTAATAAAAAAGAGGTAGTTTTTATGCTTTGTCGGGGGTCGGAATGCTTGACACAAGTGGGGTGGTATGGTAAAATTCTAAATGGATTTTTATGTACAGGAATTCTCTTTTGTGCATAGTTGTTTAGGAGAACGTAAGTTATGAAAAAAGAACTCACCCCTGCGGGTATTCTTCGCAGTCTCGGCAAGTGCTGGTGGATCTGCACGATCGTGGCGATCATCTTTGCCACCGGCGCCTTTTTCTACAGCCGTTTCAATTATCGTGAGGCGTATACCTCCCGCGCACAGATCATGGTCCGCTTTTCCTCTGAGGATGAGATCTCGTCTGCGACAAGTGCCGTTCAGGGTGCCAACTACGCACAGAAAGTGCTCAATACCTACGTGTCCATCTTGAAGAGCAGCAACGACTTCAAGAATTATTTGAAGCAGACGTATCTGCTCAAGTATAACACCACGGAGTTTCCGCGTTACGCCGTCAGCTTTACCAACGACAGCGAGACCCAGCTTGTCAACGTGCACATGACCGCGTACAAGCCGGAATACGCCTTCCAACTTTGCGAGACCTTCGTGGAGTGTGCTCCCAAGTATATTGAGGAACGCACCGGTAAGGAAGACGAACTTCGCATCACCGACAATGCGACCCTCCCCGTCACCCCGTCCAACCAGGACAACAGCGCGCGCAACACCATCATTGCGGCTCTGCTCGGCTTCTTGGTGCCCTTTGCGGTGGCGGTGGTCATTGACCTTTTCGACGTTCGCATTCTCGCCGCGGAGGACCTTCGCACTACCTATAAGTATCCCGTCCTCGGCGAAATTCCGGACTTCACCCGCTACAGCGGTTCTCGCTCTTCCCGCGGTCGTTACGGCTATTCCCGCGGCTACGGTTACGCGTATCGCTACGGTTATAACTACGGCTACGGCTCTTACCAAAAACCGCAGAACCCCACAGAGAAGAAAACGGGAGGTAAGTGAACATGATTGAGAAAAAAGAACTTTTCTTCGGCAGACGCAAAGAGGCCGCAAAGGAATCTGCCGCAGAGCAGAAGACCAATCTGAAGATCAACCCCAATATCAGCTTCTCCGTTACGGAGGCGTATAAGGCGCTTCGTACCAACATCAACTTTACCATCCCCGGTGACGGGTGTAAGAGCTTTCTGATCACCAGCGCCGTCCTTTCCGAAGGTAAGACCACTACGTCTTCCTCTCTCGCTCTCACCATCACACAGACCGATGCGAGCGTGGTTTTGGTGGATACTGATATGCGTCGTCCGAAGGTGCATACCAAGTTCAGCATGGTCAACCAAGTGGGCCTTTCCAACCTGCTTGTCGGCATGTGCACGCTGGAAGAGGCCATTCAGCAGGTGGAGGAAGCACCCGGACTGTACGTCATTCCTTCCGGAACCCTGCCTCCCAATCCTGCGGAACTGCTTGCCAGCCCCGCAATGGAAGCGCTCGTGGCCGAACTGAAAAAGCGTTTTGACTACGTCATTTTGGACACCCCGCCCGTGGATATCGTGGCGGATGCCTTGCCGCTGTCTCGTCTCGTGGACGGTGTCGTGCTCGTGGTGAGATATCATCAGAGCATGCATCCGGAGGTGGCTGCCGCAGTCGAGCGTTTGGAATTTGCGGGCGCTCGTATTCTCGGCTTCGTCTTAAACGGCGTGGA
>JAFYLE010000118.1 GCA_017537265.1 Clostridia bacterium
AAGGGAAGGATATCTCCCGTCGGTCGGCGCGCGGCATGCGCGCGCTGAGAAAGGATATGCAGATCATCTTTCAGGATCCATTTTCCTCATTGGATCCCAAGATGCCCATCAACAAACTCATCAGCGAGCCCATCGTCAATGCGGGCCTGATTAAAAACAAGCAGAAATTGCAAGAGCGCGTGTTGGAGCTTATGGAGGTCGTAGGACTATCCCCCAGACTGTATAACGCTTTCCCGCACGAGTTGGACGGAGGGCGCCGTCAGCGCGTGGGCATTGCCCGTGCCCTGGCACTCGATCCCAAATTCATCGTCTGTGACGAGCCCGTTTCCGCATTGGACGTTTCCATTCAGGCGCAGATCTTGAACCTGTTGAAAAAACTGCAAAAAGAGCGCGGACTGACTTATATTTTTATCACGCACGACTTGTCGGTCATTTATTATTTTGCCGACGAGATCGCCGTGATGTACCTCGGTCAGATGGTGGAAAAAGCCCCCGCGGAGGAACTTTTCCGAAACCCCATGCATCCCTATACGCGCGCGCTTCTCTCGGCCATTCCGGAGCCGCGTCTTAAGAATAAGCGCGAGCGCATTTTGCTCAAGGGCGAGATCACCTCACCCATCAACTTGCCCGACGAGTGCCGCTTTGCCAAGCGGTGCAGCGAGTGTCAAGGCGCGTGCACGGCGTCCTCGCCGAAGCTCGTGGAGGTCACCCCGGGGCATTTCGTGGCATGCCATTTCCCGTTGGAGCAGGGCGATGCAAAGTAAAAGATCGGTCACGCTTCGCTCGAAAGCCTCGTTTTCGGAGACGTTCGCCTTTGCCTGCAGTCTGTTTTTGTTTTGCATGTTTCTTTACAACCAATTGGTGTACGGCATGGACATGCTTTTGCTCATCGTTTTCACGGGAGTTTTGTCGGCGGCAATTTTTCTGTTCTGCCTTTTGAGCGAGGAATATCGCTTTGGCGAACACGCCCTTGAGGTCGTTTGCCGTTTTCGCAAAACGCAGGTGATCTTGTATGCGGATATGTTCAATTACGAGGCAGACTTGCGCGATTCGTTTTTGAATTTGTTGCAGTCCGACAGCGTGAAGGTGTACTACACCAAAAACGGCAAAAAACGCTTTGTGTTGTGCAGACCGCGCGAGGGGCTCTTGTTCGTGGAGGCCCTGAAGGCGAATTGCCCCGAGTTTTTTGACGAAGACGTAGCAAGTACGATCGACGTATTATTTGAAGAAGGAAAGAAATAAGGCTATGAACAAACCTCTTTCGAACATCAAAGTGGTGGAGCTTGCAGACTACGTGTCTGCGCCCGTCTGTGCGCGCATTTTGGCAGACTTGGGTGCCGAGGTCATTAAGATCGAGCGCGCAAGCGGCAACGTCTGGCGTGAGACGGGGAAGGCAAGCTGCCCGAAAAAGTTTACCGATGCGGAAAATCCCGGTTATGACATCAACAACACCGGCAAGCGCCACATCGTTCTGAATTTGAAGACACCGCAGGGGCTGGAAGCCTGCCATAAGCTTTTGGAGACGGCGGACGTGTTTGTCACCAACATGCGCGTGCAGGCACTTTGCCGTCTGGGACTTGATTACGAGTCCGTCAAGGACAAGTATCCGCGGCTTGTGTACGCCATCGGTCTCGGCTACGGCGAAAAAGGGCCGGATGCCAACAACCCCGCGTTTGACCATACCGCGTTCTGGGCGCGCACGGGCTTTTTGCTTGACATGGCGCCGCTTTCCGAGGATTACCATCCGGTGTTTCCGCCGTCGTCGGTGGGCGACAACTTTACCGGCATGACGCTGGCGGTGGAGGTCTGCGCCGCATTGTTCAACCGCATCAGCACCGGCCGCGGCGACTACGTGCGCTCTTCGCTGTTCCACAACGGCATTTTTGCCATGGGCGCCATGCAGATCGCCACGCAGGGCAAGGACGGCACCGTGTTCCCGCGCACCCGTGAGAAGCACGGCGTTGCGTACGGCGACTACAAGTGCAAGGACGGCAGGTACGTTTACATTGCCGCGGGTTATGCGGAAAAACTCATTGCCAAGGTGTTTTCCATCATCGGCAGGGAGGACTTGATCGACGATCCGAGGTTCAACAGCTCCGAGTCCCGCCTTGCCAATGCGGAAGAGATGTATTCCATCATTTCCTCCGCCATGCTGCAACGCACCTCGGACGAGTGGCTCGCCTTTGCGCGTGAGGCGGATATCCCCATGGTGAAGATGCAGCACTTCAGCGAGGTGTCCGAGGACGAACAGGCGCTGGCAAACGGCTACGTACAAGACGTGACGTACCCCTCCGGCAAGACGTATAAGATTGCCTCCAGTCCGATCGAGATGGACTCCATCGGAGAACTGTTCACCGCTCCTACTAAGCCTATCGGCGCGGATACCGAGGCAGTTTTGCGCGAGGTCGGTTACAGTGACGAAGAGCTTTCAAATCTGCGAAAATCCAACATTATTAATTGAAAGAAGGATCGAATATGGTTTTGGGTGTGTACGGTGCCAGCGGTCTTGGCACGGAATTTGTCGGTCTGGCAGAGAGGATCAACGAGGAACTGTCTTGTTGGACAGAGATCGTCTTTGTGGATGACGACGAGGCAAAGCGCGGCACGACGCTTGTGAATTTGCCGATCTTGAATTTTGAAGAGGCTCTTGCAAAGTACGGTACGGACGGCATCGAGTTCATTCTTTCCATCGGGGAGCCGGTCGTGAAGGATATCGTGTTTGAGAAGGTCTGCAGCCGTGGCTGTAAGGTGACCAATCTGTTCCACCCCGAGTTTCGCATGCCCAACGATATCAAAATCGGACAGGGACTCGTGGTGCATCGCTTCAGCGGTCTGCCGCCGTGCTCCGTATTCGGAAACAACATTCTGATCCAAGGCCACGCGATCATGGGCCACAACCTCACCGTCGGTGACAACGTGGTCGTTTCCTCGCTCTCCTTTGTGGGCGGTGACGTGAAGATCGGCAGAAACACTTATATTGCCCCCGGTGCTTGCGTGCGCAACGGTGTGACTATCGGCGAGAACGTCGTAGTCGGCATGGGTGCCATCGTGACCAAGGACATTCCTGATAACGCCGTGGTTTACGGAAACCCCGCCAAGATCATGCGCTACAACGAGAAAGGGCGCGTCTTCTCAAAGTAAAATGATACACCCCCGCGGCATTGCCGCGGGGGTTTCTTCTTGCAAGGATTTCCGCTCGGTGTTATAATAAAGGATAAGAGGTGATTTGTGTGATTTATACCGCCCTTACCAAACAGGCGCTCAAGCTTTGCTTTGAGGCGCATAAGGAGCAGGTGGACAAAAGCGGTCTGCCTTACGTGTTCCATCCTTTTCATCTTGCAGAGCAGATGACGGACGAGGAGACCACCGTCGCGGCGCTTTTGCACGACGTGGTGGAGGACACGCCGTACACGTTGGAGGATCTTCGTGCCATGGGTTTTCCCGAGCGCATTTTAGAGGCGCTTGCGCTTCTGACTCGCGCAGACGGCACAGACTACTCGGAGTACGTCAAAGCGATCAAGAAAAACCCCATCGCAAGGGCGGTCAAGCGCGCCGACCTCTTGCACAATTCCGACGCAACGCGGCTTTCCGTCTTGGATGAAAAGGCGTCGGCCCGCCGCGAGAAATACCTTGCTGCACTTGCGCTTTTGGAGGAGTAACATGGCTTTTTTGCAAATGGAGATCAATTCCGCCGCCCTTAAGGAGACCACTTGCGTGCGTCTGCTGTTGCCGGAGGTGAAGGCGGGGGAAAAGGTCAAAACGCTCTGGCTCTTGCACGGACTTTCGGACGACGGCAGTGCGTGGATGCGTTACAGCGCCGTGGAGCGCTACGCGCAGGAATACGGTCTTGCCGTGGTCATGCCCGCGGCCGGGCGCTCCTGGTACACGGATACCGCCTATGGTAAAAAGTATTTTACTTTCATTTCCGAGGAGCTTCCCGCCAAGCTTTCCCGCATATTTTGCTCTTACAGCCCTCTTCGCGAGGACAACCTTGTCGCGGGACTTTCCATGGGCGGCTACGGCGCGTGCAAGCTCGCCTTGAGTCGTCCGGAGAAGTACTCGTTTTGCATTTCTCTTTCCGGTTCGCTGGACGTCACGCGCAAAGGCCGTGCGTACGACCTTGACGAGTGGCGCAGTATCTTCGGCTTTGGCATTCAGAGCGCCGAGGATCTGGCAGGGGGAGAGCACGACCTCTTCGCCCTTGCCGCGCGCGGGAAAGACCTTCCTTACTTTTATCTGTGGTGCGGCACCGAGGACAGCCTCGTTTTTGTCAATCGCGATTTTGATGCGCACCTGAGCGCGCTCGGCACAGAGCACGTCCTTGTCACCTCCGAGGGCGACCATTCTTGGAAGTGGTGGGACATGCACCTGCAAAACGCGCTTGCTTTCGGTCGGGACAAGAACCTTCTTTAAGCATTTTGTCAAGTGTCTTTGCATGTGGTACAGTATTCAAAAAGAGATGTACCCATGAAGTCGCACAAAAAATGGCATCCCCCACCGTGGTCACGGTGTTGACGGTGCCGTATTGCGTTTGGTATTTCGGCTTTTTGGCATTTTTGCCGGAGGGCTTTTGGCGGTAGACGCTCGGCACCGCTTTGTTTTTGTTTGCGGCGGTCGTCGTTTACGGCACCGCCGTCAAGTTTGCAGACGAATAAAAAAGTCCCCCGCGGCATTGCCGCGGGGGTGTTTCTTTGCCGTTACGTTTTGGCGCGCAGTTTGTGAATGAGGACGTAGGCGAGGATGAGCAGGAGTGTCGTTATGCCGAGGACGGCGTACATGACGGGAGCGCTCACAAGCTCGTCAAAGAGGTAGAGGTTGCAGTCCATGGCGTCTTTTAGGGCGGTGACTGCCGCATCGGGCAGGCCCTCTTCGCCCATTTTGGCAAGCACGCTTTCCATGCAGTGGCGGCGCATGAGCACCGTGCCGTGCGTGCCGGGCAAAAAGGACAGAACTTTTTGCAGGCCCTCGTCAAAAGAGGCAATGGGCATGTAGGCGCCGCAGAGGAAGCCGTAGCCCGCGCTGACGACGGTGCCGACGGCGGAAATTTGACCCTGCGTGGACAAAAAGCCGTTGATGACCGAGGAGAGCGCCGTGCCGAAGAGGGTGAGCAATACCACGTCCAAGAGCAGGTACAGAACGTCGGACAAGGTCAGGTACCAGCCGATGAGAGAGACGTAAAAAAGGCAGATCGCCGTTGCCGCAAGGCAGATGATGAGGGTGGAAAATAGGCTTGCAAGGTAGTAACTGACGGCAAGCGAAGAACTCTTGGCAGGGGAGATGGAAAGGTCCCGCACGGTGCCGTTTGCACGGTCCTGCACGATGAGGAAGTTGGAACAGAAGGCCACCGTTACGCAGGAGACGGCGAGAATGGAGGAGATGAGCTGTCCTCCCACCAGCGCGTCAATGAGCTTTTGCGAAATGACGAGCCCCTCCGGCAGAGCGGAGAGGAAGCTGTCCTCATATACGTTTCCGAGGAAGGAGACGTAGAGTACCAGGAGAATGGCGGGTGTGATCAGGGAGGTGAAGAACATCCCGCGGTCCTTGAAAAAGAGCTTGACGTTGCGAACAAGCAGGGCACGGGTCGCACTCATTTATCGTCGCCTCCTTCGCTTTGTTTGCCGGTGACGGCAAGGAAGATGTCGTCCATCTTACCCTTGGTGATTTCGTAGTCGCGGAACAGCTCGGGGCGAGAGCAGATGAGGTCCGTCGCGCTTTTCGTGTCGGCGACGGCAACGCGCACGGCGCCGCGCAGTACGGTGTAGGGCAAATCAAGCGCCTTTGCGTCTTCTTCCGTCATACCGTAGAAGGTGATGTAGTCGCCGGAGTAGGCGTTTTTGAGCTCCAGGGGTGACCCCTGCGCGCAGATTTTGCCGGTGTCCAAAATCACCACGTAGTCGGCGTCTGCCGCTTCCTCCATATAGTGCGTGGTGAGGAAGACGGTGAGGTTTTCCTCGCGGCGCAGGGTGGAGATGACGCGCCACAAGGTCTGTCTGGTCTGCGGATCAAGGCCCGTGGTCGGCTCGTCCAGGATGAGGATCTTCGGCGAGTGGATGAGTGCGCGCGCAATGTCAATGCGGCGGCGCTGACCGCCGGAGAGCTTGCCGAGCGGGCGGGCGAGCAGGTCGGAGAAGTCCAGAAGGTGCGCCAGCGTGTCAATGCGCTCCTTGAGCGCCTTGCCCGTCAGGCCGTAGAGCGCACCGCGGCTCTTCAGATTTTCCAAAACGGTCAAAGGGGCGTCGAGTGCCGAGGATTGGAAGACCACGCCGAGGGCGGCTTTGATTTCCGTGCGGGACTTGTCTGCGTCTTTTCCGCAGATGGTCACCGTGCCGGAGTCCTTCTTGAGTTCGCCGCAGAGGATGTTGATGGTCGTGGATTTTCCCGCGCCGTTGACGCCGAGGAAGGCGAACAGTTCACCCTCGCGCACGTCAAAACTGATGCCCTGTACGGCGTAAACGTCGCCGAAGGACTTGTGCAGATCGCGTACCTCAATGATGTTTTTCATGCGTTAGAGATCACCTTTTGTATCTTGTTTTAAGATGGAAAAAGAAGTGTTTTCAAAAGATTGAAGTCGTCCGCAAAATACGGACGACTTTGTTTTCTGTATTTGATTATAGCGAAAGATCAGTCTTTCGTCAAGCGTACCGTG
>JAFYLE010000119.1 GCA_017537265.1 Clostridia bacterium
GCGAGGCGCTCTCGCCGATATTTGCCATCAGTTCATGGAAAAAAGAAAGCACCGCTTCCCTGTTCTCTTGCGTCAGGTCGGCAAAACGGTGCACGGGATACTCACGGTCAAACTGGGAGATGAGGTTGCGTTTTTTGGCGTACTTCTTCCCCGCGAGTGTCCGCAGTGCCTCGGCGTCATAAAGATAATCGAAGTAGTCGCGGTCCTGCACGCTCTCGTACTCAATGCCCCCCTCCTCAAAGAGGAACAGATACTCGCGCGGCACGGCAACGAAGCGAAACGGCACGCCCTGCCCTTTGGCGTAAGCGATCACGCGGGAGAGTGCCGCGGAAAGATCGCCGCCGAGCGGGAGATAATAATACTGCACGCCCGAAGAGGACGTCATGCGCAAAAACAAGCTGCCGTCCGAGAGTGCGTACTCGGTGGAGTTGACCCCGCGCCACATCAAAAGCGTACCGGGCGTCAAATCGCAGGTGCGCGAAAAAAGCCCCGTGAAAAACGGGAGGATCTCGTCGCGCGCGGCAGAGGTAAGTTTTTGAAACTGCATGGGAACTCCTAAAAATTCTTCTCCCCAAATTCTACCACAAAACAAGAAAAAAGCCAAGTCGAAAATTCGACTTGGCTTTTAAATTTACCGATTAGAACCCAAAGGGGAAACCGCCGGAGCTGATCCCGTAAACGTACTCGGAATACAGTTCGTTCATGATCACGGCGTAATCGTAATACGAATACGCCTCCACACTCAATGCGGCATCCATCGTTTCCGTCGGCACGTCATACACGGTGTAAAGATATTCATACACGGAATTTGCATACAAATAGCTCAAATACTCCGCCTCGCTTGTGAAGCCCAGGTCCGCGTAAGATGCGTATTTTGCAAGTTCCGCCTGCAGGTCCATCTCGTCTATCTCATAATACTCGGCCACAAAGGCGGCAAAGGTTGCAAGATCCGCTTCTCTGTCACGCTCGGGCTCCATAGATGCTTCCAGCTTTGCAAAATCCTCCGCAGTCAGCATCGTAAGATCCTTGAAACGCGGCATGGCGGGCATTTCACCCTTATTCTTGAGCGTCAGATCGAGATTGACGTCAACGCTCTCGCTCTCATTGTTGAACGTAGCGCTGATCTGCACTCCGCCCTCGACTTGAGTCAGTTTGCCTTGTGCGGAAATTCCCGATTCCTCGCCGTCTTTCTCAAGGAACTTCAAGGTGAAGTTGCCCTCGGCATCCACGGTCAGCGCAAGTTTCCCGACGACTCCTTCCACCACATCGGATTCAATGGTCACGTCCGTCACGAGTTTCAGGTCTTCGATCCTGCTTTTGGCCACGATCTCAACTTCCGCGTCGTCGTACGTGTAAGTATATTTCGCAGAAGGCAAGAACACCTTTTCAGGCTCTTCGCCGAAGGTGAGATCAAAGCTGTACGACCCCTTTTCCTCCGAACCCGCAACGCTGTATTCGCTTTCCTGCTCAACTCTCAGAAGCACGCCGCTCTTCTTGGAAAGATAATAACTCTCCGAACAATTTAAATCGAAATCAAGCGCGCCGAGATACTCTTCCAAACCAAAGTCCTCTGCAGAAATACCGAGGATCTCAAAAACGTCCTCAACAAGCTGCTTGCTCCTTTCGGAGACCTTCTCTGCGTCGGGGACATACTTGACGCAAACGGCAGGAAGCTCTTTGCCGCTTTCCGCAACGACCGCACATTCCTTCACCTCGACCGTTACGGGAATTTCTTGTGCGCAGAACTCTGCGAACAGATCCAAAACCTGTTGAAGTTTTTCGTCCGTAATGCCGGCCTGTTCCAGACCTGCCCAAATACCGAGATCCTCCAGCACACCGTAAAGGTTCGATTTTTCAAACGCCTCTTTGGTCATGCCGAAGTCCAGTCCGATCACGTCGTTGCCGAACAGCTCGGTAAAAGATTCATGGCGCACGGCAATTTTTTTGCCGTCCAAAAACAGCGCGCCCGCAAAATCTTGATCCTCGAACTTTGCATTGATATCCAAAAACGCCTGCACCTTTGCAAGATCCAAAGCCCCATTGACGGAAACGGACTCTTCGCCTGCAGTAGCCTGCAATTCCACGAAAGTTTGCTCACTTTCCTCTGTCAAAGCGGCAAAAGGTGTATTCTGTAACAGCAGACGAACGCCCTCCTGCACCGCTTTTGCAGGATCTTTCTCTACCGATTTGGCAGAAAGTTTATCACAAGAGACCATGCAGGAAAAAACGAGCAAAATACAAAGAATGACTGCGATGATACGTAATTTTTTCATACTTCGTCCTCCATTCCGACAAGCCGATCAACGGCTTCTTAATTCAATTATAAATGGTTCGGCTAAAAATTGTCAAGAACATTATCATATTCGCAATATTTGGCAACAAAAAAGCAAGCCTTTCGGCTTGCTTTGCCTTTACAGTTTTGAGAATGCCTCCTGCCAGGCACGACGGATAAGCTCGTGTCCGCAGACGGTGGGGTGCACACCGTCAACCGTCCAGTAATCCGCGGGGGCTTGATCCAGAGCTGCGTTGAAAATGGGCTGCAATTCCACAAGCGGCAAGGAATACTCCGCGGCAAGCTTCTTGCACACGGCGGCTTTCTCCGCCACGTCTTTCGTGAAGCGCTCGAAACGATCCGGCACGTCCTCGGTGGAGGTGGTTGCCGTGCCAAAGAGCACGAAGGGTGAAAGAAGAATGAGCTTGACGCTCGGCAATGCCTCGTAGATCTCCGAAAGCATGAGGCGGTAGATCCTCTCAAACTTCTCGGTGGAAACGCCGTTTTGGCGGTTGATCTCATGCCACACGTCGTTGACGCCGACGTAGACGGAGGCAACGTCCGGCTTCAAATTGATGAAATCGGCTTTGATGCGGGCATAAAGATCCACAATGCGGTTACCCGAAACGCCGCGATTCAAAAACTCGTATTTTTGCGGCTCTGCAACGCCGAGGCTCGCCTTGACCAGGTTGGGGTAACCCACGCCCATGCCGTAAAAATCGTCACGGTTGCGGCCCGCGTCGGTAATGGAGTCGCCCTGAAAGAGAATGCGTGTTGCCATAATTACCCCTTGAGTGCAAGTTCAATTTCTTCAAGCACTGCTTCCAGCACGCGCTTACGGTCAAACTCCCGTTCCACCTTTGCTCTGCCGAGAAGGCCCATTTGCACGCGTTTTTCACGCGGCAATTCAAGCAAGGCGCGAATGCCGCGCACCAGATCGTCCGCATCTTTTGCGCGGCAGGCGATGCCCGTCACGCCGTCTTCATAAGTCTCACGGCAGCCGGGAACGTCCGTTGCGACGAGGGGACGACCGCATGCGGCACCCTCCAACAACACGTTGGCAATGCCCTCGTGGTAGGAAGCGTGCAAGACCGCGTGGGCTTGCTTCATACAGGCGTGCACGTCATCCTGCGGGCCGATGTATTCCACGTAGCCCGCCTCGTGTGCCTTCAATACCTCATCGTCCAGATCGCCGTCAAACGCGCCGACCAGACGGAAGATCAAATTCGGATTCTCCGCATGCAGGATCTTCGCCGCGGCAAGCACCTCGCCAATACCCTTGTCACGCATGATGCGACCGACGGTAAGAAACACGAAGGGCTCTTCTTTTTCGGGATAGGCTTCCAATCTGTGCTCTTCCAAATTGACGCCCGAACCGCACAAAAGACGGTTTTTGCCGCGCACGATGCCGCGGGAGGTCAAAAACGCCTGATTGGAGCTGTTCTGGAAGAACACGCACTTTGCCTTGCGCAGACCGAATTTATAAAGTTGCAAAAGCAGTTTTGCGGAAAGTCCGCCATGCTCTAACGCGCCGCCGAGGCCCGTAATGGTGGACAAATACGGAATACCGAGCGAGGCGCAGGCTATACCGGCGTAAATATTCGGCTTGATGGTGTAAGTCAAGACAATGTCGGGACGAACACTTTTGAGAAGCTTTTTATAAAAAGAAATCTGCTTAAGTTCCGCGAGCGGGTTGGTGCCGTGGCGGTCGAACTCACAGGCATGATAAATACAGCCCATTTCCTCAAACTTGGCGATATACTCGCCAAAAGGCAGACAGAGATGCACCTCGTTCTCCTCGCAGAGCTTGCGCATGATCTCCGCGCGGAACTTATACAGTCCGCCGTCGTGATTGGATACAACCAGTACTCGCATGTATGAAACAGTCCTTTTCAGTTACTTTCTGCAGGGGCTTCTTCCGCCGCGGTGCCGCGGAAGGCCTCCATGGTCTCACTCGTGGCAGAGGAGATCCCCTCTCGCTTGAACACGGCCTTGACCGTATCAATGAGGATCTTGACGTCGCCGAAGAAAGTGATGTGCTCGGTGTACTGCACGTCCAGGTCAAAGCGCGCTTCCCAGGAAATGGCGTTTCTGCCGTTGACTTGGGCAAGTCCCGTCAAGCCGGGACGCACCGAATGACGACGGCGCTGCTTCTCGTTATACAGAGGCAAATACTGCACCAGAAGCGGGCGCGGGCCGACGAGTGCCATGTCACCGATGAAAATGTTGATGAGCTCCGGCAGCTCGTCCAGCGAAGTAGAACGCAAAAAGCGGCCGTACTTCGTCAGGCGGACTTCGTCAGGCAGAAGATTGCCGTCCTTATCCCTGCGGTTGTTCATGGTGCGGAACTTGATCAGGCGAAAGATGCGCTCCTCGCCCGTTTTTTTGCTGATCTTCCCCGGACGGAGTTGAGTGAAAAAGGGGTTTCCGCGCATGCAGAACGCTCCA
>JAFYLE010000120.1 GCA_017537265.1 Clostridia bacterium
AAAAACACCCAAACGGAAACCGAACAGAAGACCGGCTTCATAGAACTTGGCGGCGTGAAGGTGGAATACCTCTCGGGCACAGACTTCCTGCCCGAGACCGTCACCCCCAAAGCGCTGGTGGACAGCGTAGTCAGCCGCAACACCACCAAGGACTCCCGAAGCCAAGCCTACTACGACAAGACGAGCATTGCCACGTCCCTGCGCGCGGTGGTCAACAACACCACGCTCGACAAGAGCTTTCGCTACGAAGTCTACCTCTACGGCAAGGCGCTGGGCTTTCTGTAAGGCAAAAGAAAAAAAGCACCTCAAACGAGGTGCTTTTTTGTCTTTGTGCGATTACTCCGCAACGGGAGCATCCACCGGGCAAACGCCTGCGCAGCTTGCGCAGTCGATGCACTTCTCGGCGTCGATGACGACCTTGTCATCACCTTCGGAGATCGCGCCGGTCGGGCACTCTTCGATGCAAGAGCAGCAGTTGATGCAGTTGTCATTGATCTTGAAAGCCATGATACTTACCTCCTGTATATATTTCCATGGAAATTTTCCTATTAAAAGGACTTAAGAGTTGCCCTGCTGTGTCTCGAGGGCTTTTTTCTTGCCGTGGCCACGATGACGGCGGCGACGGCGGTTGTTTTTCTTCTTCGCTTCCCCTTGTGCATTCGCGTCAGGCGTATTCTCGACAGAGGGTTCCTGTGCGGGTTCCCGGACGCTCACGGGCTCGGCGGGCTTTTCCGCTTGAGGCTTCTTGTCGCGGCGGGGTCTTTGCTTTTTCTCCTTGACGGGTTCTGGGGAGACTTCTTCCGCAGCGGTGACGACAGGCGCTTCTTCCACGGGTTTTTGACCCTTGGGGCGCTTCTTCTCGGAGAAGACCGTCACGTCCTCACGGCGGTAGAGCTGCGGTGCTTTATCAGGGTCGTCATCCAACTTAACGCGAACGGTGCCTGCAAGCACGTTTGCCTCCGTCACGACGCCGCGACCGTCCTCGGTATCCACGACCCAATCCACGCGGGGAGTGAGTTTTGCCTCCTCCACGTAAACGTCGTTCTCATAACGCAGGCAACACATAAGTCTGCCGCAGGTGCCGGAAATTTTGGCAGAGTTTAAGGAAAGATTCTGTTCCTTTGCCATTTTGATGGAGACCTGCTCGAAGTCGGGCAAAAAGGACGCACAGCAAAACGGTCTGCCGCAAATGCCGAGGCCGCCGACTTTTTTCGCCTCGTCGCGCACACCGATCTGTCTGAGCTCAATGCGGGTCTTAAAGATACCCGCAAGCTCCTTGACGAACTCGCGGAAGTCCACTCTTCCCTCTGCGGAGAAATAGAAAAGGAGTTTGGAGCGATCAAAGGCGTACTCCACGTCCATGAGGGTCATATCCAGCGAATGCTTCTTCACACGCTCGTCCCACGTGTCCATGGCGCGGCGTTCCAGAGCGCGGTTCTCCTCACGGCGAACGCGGTCCTCATCCGTTGCGATGCGCAACACGTTTTTGAGTTCGCGAGGGGCCATTTCCTCCGAGACGGCAC
>JAFYLE010000121.1 GCA_017537265.1 Clostridia bacterium
AGTGGTGCAGGTCTATTACAGCGCGCCGCAGGGTGTGCTCGGCAAGAGCCGCATTTCCCTCGCGGGCTTTCACAAGACTCGCCTGCTGGAGGCGGGCGAAAGCGAAAAGGTCACCGTCTCTTTCGATGCAAAGAGCATGGCAAGCTACGACGACCTCGGCAAACTGCAGGCGTCCGCCTTCCTCCTGGAGGGCGGTGAATACACCTTCTTCGTCGGCAACAGCTGCCGCAACCTGCAAGAGGTCGCGTGGCGCTTCGTAGTGGAAGAGCCGTTTCGCGTCACCGAACAGCTCAGCCGTCAGTGCGCGCCGAACAAGCTGGAAAAACGCCTGAAGTCCGACGGCAGTTTTGAAGAACTGCCCTCCTTTGAGATCCGCTCCTACAACGACGTCGTCCCCGCAAAAAACACGGCCGTATCCCCCGACGGCGAAAAGCCCATGCAGCTGAGACACGTGGATCTCGGCCGCATTTCCATGGACGAATTCATCGACCAATTCACCGACGAGGAGCTCATGGCCATCGTCAGCGGCATTCCGAGCCGCGGCCTCTCCAACACCTGCGGCATCGGCGGCATTGACAGACTCGGCATTCCCGCCGTGATGACCGCGGACGGCCCTGCGGGTCTGCGCATCTCCCCCGGCAGCGGCATTGCCCCCACGGCATGGCCCTGCGCCACGCTGATCGCCTGCACCTGGAACCCCGAACTCGTCTGTGAGCTCGGCCGCGCCGCCGCACTCGAGGTCAAGGAAAACGGCTTCGGCGTCTGGCTGACGCCCGCGCTCAACATCCACAGAAACCCCATTTGCGGCAGAAACTTCGAGTACTTCAGCGAGGACCCGCTCATCTCCGGCAAGATCGCCGCCGCCGAAGTGCGCGGCATTCAAAGCGTCCGCGTTGCCGCCTCTGCCAAGCACTTTGCCTGCAACAACAAGGAGACCAACCGCACCCAGTGCGACAGCCGCCTCTCCGAGCGCGCCCTGCGCGAGATCTACCTGCGCGGCTTTGAAATCTGCGTCAAGGAATCGCAACCGTGGACCATCATGTGCAGCTACAACGTCTTAAACGGCAGACGCTGCTGCAACAGTTACGAGCAGCTGCAGCACATTCTGCGCGACGAGTGGGGCTTTGAGGGCATGCTGACCACCGACTGGAACACCCCCTGCGAACAGCAGGACTCCGCGCGCGCGGGCTGTGACCTCACCATGCCCTTTGGCAGGGCGTACAAGCTAAAGGCAGCGCTGGAAGAAGGAACGCTTACCCGCGCCCATCTGGAAACGTGCGCGCGCCGCGTTCTGAACATGATCTTACGTCTGGACTGAAAAAATAAGCGGAGTGGAACACCACTCCGCTTTTCGTTTGTTTACTTTTCCCGCGCTTGGTACTATAATGAACCAAAGGAAAGGGGTTGTACCATGAAAATTTCCGAGTTGCTGAAAAAAGAGGGCTTTTCCCTCTCGTTTGAAGTCTTCCCGCCCAAGACGACCACCGCTTTTGAAAGCGTGGAGAGCGCGGTAAAGGAGATTGCCCGCTTAAAGCCCGCCTTCATGAGCGTGACCTACGGCGCGGGCGGCGGTGTGAGCGAATACACGCTCAAGATCGCAAAGCAGATCAAAGAGGAGCACGGCGTGCCCTCTCTGGCGCACCTGACCTGCGTGTCCTCAACGAAGGAGACGGTGCAAAGGCGGATCCGTGACCTGCGCGACGCGGGAATCGAAAACGTCATGGCTCTGCGCGGAGATCTCTCCGACGAATGCACCCTCTCCGACTACCGCCACGCGGCAGAACTCGTGCGCGAGATCCGCGAGGCAGACGGAGACTTTTGCATCGGCGCGGCCTGCTATCCCGAGGTCCACCCCGAAAGCAAAACGCAGGCCGAGGACATCTTCTACCTCAAGGAGAAGGTGGATGCGGGCGTGGACTTTCTGACCACGCAGATGTTCTTTGACAACAACCTGCTCTACAACTTCCTCTACAAGATCCGCGAGGCAAACATCACCGTGCCCGTCGTGCCGGGCATCATGCCCATCACGGGCGCAAACCAGGTCGAGCGCGCCGTCAAGCTCTCCGGCTCGTTCATGCCCCGCCGCTTCAAGAGCCTGGTCGACAAATTCGGCCACGACCCGCTCTCCATGAAGCAAGCGGGCATTGCCTACGCGACCGACCAGATCATCGACCTGTTTGCAAACGGCATCACCAACGTGCACGTCTATTCCATGAACAAGCCCGACGTGGCGGAAAAGATCCTCGCGAATTTAAGCGACATTCTGGGCAAATGATCTTCGTCCGAACGTACCCCGCCCCGCCGATCGACGAAGCGCAGGTGCTTCGGTACGCGCGCGCATCCGCCGAGGATGCCGCCGTCGCCCGCCTTCTTCGCGAATGTGAAAAAGAGGCGGAAAACGCCTGCTGTTTTCGCGTTTGCTACCGCACGCTTGACGTAAAGCTCGTCGGCGACACGTGCGACTTCGGCGCGTTTTGCGTCCATTCGCACGATCTTGCCGCCCACCTTGCGGGGCACGAAAAAGCCCTGCTCTTTGCGGCGAGCATCGGAATCGGCTTTGACCGTCTGTTGGCGAAGTACAGTCGGCTCTCCCCCGCAAAGGCATGGCTCTTGCAAGCGCTCGGCACCGAGCGCGCGGAGACGCTCTGCGACCTCTTCTGCGCCGACGCGGCACGCGAATACCGTCTCGCCCTCGCCGCGCGCTTCAGCCCGGGCTACGGCGACCTGCCCCTTGCAACGCAGAAGGACGTCTTTGTCGCTCTGGACTGCGAACGCAAGATCGGCTTGACCTTAAACGACAGCCTCGTCATGTCTCCCGCAAAATCCGTCACGGCCTTCGTCGGCCTCTGAACAAAAGGTGTACCATGAATTTCAAAGATTTTTTACAAACGAACATCGTCCGTCTGGACGGCGCCATGGGCACCGTACTGCAGGCGCGCGGACTTCAGACGGGTGAACTGCCTGAAACGTGGAACCTGTCCCACCCGGAAGAGATCTACGCGATCCACAAGGCCTACTTTGACGCGGGCAGTCACGTGGTCTGCACCAACACCTTCGGCGCAAACGCGCTCAAGTTTGACAAACGCACGCTGGAGGAGGTCGTCCGCGCGGCCCTCGCCCTTGCACACAAGGCCAAGGCAGACTCCCTCACCGAGCAGGAAAAATTCGTCGCCCTCTCCGTCGGCGGACTCGGGAAACTCTTCAAGCCCTTCGGCGATCTGGACTTTGAGGACGCCGTAGCGCTCTTTGCCGAAACGGTGCGCCTCGGGGCGAAGCACGGTGCCGACCTGATCTTCATTGAAACGATGAACGACAGTTACGAGGCCAAGGCCGCCGTGCTTGCCGCCAAGGAAAACAGCACGCTTCCCGTCCTCGTTTCCTGCGCCTATACAGAGGACGAAACGCTCATGACCGGCGCCTCTCCGGAGGCGATGGTCGCCCTTTTGGAAGGGCTCGGCGCGGATGCGCTGGGCGCGGGCTGCTCTCTCGGTCCGCAAAAGCTGATGCCCGTCGTTGAACGGCTTCTCGCCTCGGCAAGCGTGCCCGTCATCCTCAAGCCCAATGCGGGTCTGCCCCGCGACGAGGGCGGCAAGACCGTCTTTGACGTGGATACGGACGAATTCTCTGCCTGCGTTACCGAGGCGGTAAAGCGCGGCGTACGCGTGGTCGGCGGATGCTGCGGTACCACGCCCGAATACATCTCCAATCTGACGCAAAAAACGCGGCATCTCTCCCCCGCCAAGCTTTGCAAAAAAGAAAAGTGCGTCGTCAGCTCCTACTCCCACGCCGTAGAGTTCGGCGTCGCGCCGATCCTCATCGGCGAGCGCATCAACCCCACGGGCAAAAAGCGCCTGAAGGAAGCCCTGCTGCGCGGCGACATGGACTACGTTCTCGCAGAGGGTGCCGCCGAGGCGGACCGAGGCGCACAGATCCTGGACGTCAACGTGGGCCTGCCCGACGTAAACGAGCCCGAACTGCTTGTGCGCGCCGTGTGCGAACTGCAGGCAACACTCTCCCTGCCCCTCCAGATCGACACCGCCTCCCCCGCCGCCATGGAGCGCGCCCTGCGCCGCTACAACGGCAAGGCGCTCATCAACTCCGTCAACGGCAAGGAAGAGAGCATGCAAAGCATCTTCCCGCTTGCCAAAAAATACGGCGGCGTCATCGTCGCGCTGACGCTGGATGAAAACGGAATTCCCGAAACGGCCGAAGGCAGACTTGCCGTCGCAGAACGCATTCTGAAACGCGCAAAGGAGTACGGCATAGACAAGCACGACCTCGTCTTCGACCCGCTTGCGCTGACCGTCAGCGCAGACAAAAACGCCGCAAACACGACTCTTGCCGCCGTAAAGCTCATCCGCGCCCATCTCGGCTGTCACACTTTGCTTGGCGTCTCCAACGTATCCTTCGGTCTGCCCCGCCGCGAGGACGTCAACGCCGCATTCTTCGCGCTTGCAATGGAAAACGGCCTGTCCGCCGCCATCATGAACCCACATTCCGAAAAAATGATGAGCACCTACCGCGCGACCCTCGCCCTCAAGGGCTTGGACGAGGGCTGTGAAAACTACATTCGCACAGCAGAGGACGCCGCAGATACCACAGAATACGAGCGCGAGAGCACCCCGCTCTCCGCGTGCCGTTACGCCATCACAAAAGGCCTCAAGGAGCAGGCCGCCGAGGCGACCCGCGCCCTGCTTGCAAGTCAAGCACCGCTGGAGATCGTCAACACCGAGATCATTCCCGCGCTCGACCTCGTCGGGCGTGCCTTTGAGGAAAAAACGCTGTACTTGCCGGGTCTGCTCATGAGCGCAGAGGCGGCAAAAAGCGCCTTTGAAGTCGTAAAGTCTGCCTTGGGCACGGCAAAGCGGGACGGCCCTGTCTTCGTACTTGCCACCGTGCGCGGCGACGTTCACGACATCGGCAAAAACATCGTCAAGCTGCTGCTTGAAAACTACGGTTTTTCCGTCGTGGACCTCGGCCGCGACGTACCGCCGGAGAGCATTCTGGCCGCGGTGCAAAAGCACCGCGCACCCCTCGTGGGGCTCAGCGCCCTCATGACCACCACCGTCTGCGAGATGGAAAAGACCATCCGCCTCTTACACGCCGAGGCGCCGTGGTGCAAGATCATCGTCGGCGGCGCCGTTTTGACCGCGGCCTACGCCGAGAAGATCGGCGCGAATCGCTACGCCAAGGACGCCATGGACGGCGTGCGCGCGGCGCTGGAGTTCACAAAAGCTTAAAAAAAGCCCTCTTTCCCCACTTTTCGTTTCTTCACTTTTCCCGCCCTTCGCGGTATAATGAAACGATCCATTTTTTCAGATACAGAAAGGCAAACGCATGAAAAATCCAGTCAGCAACCAATGGTACGCCGACCCCGAGGCGCGCGTGTACGACGACGTACTGTACCTGTACGTCACGCGTTCTCTGCCCTTTGACGAGCAGACGAATCTGGACGTGGTGACAAGCCGCGATCTGACACACTTTGAGGAGCACCACGGCATTTTGGACATGTCCACCTTTCCCGAGGTGCACCACGCCGTATGGGCACCGACCGTGGCAAAAAGAGCGGGACGCTACTACCTCGTCTTTGCCGCCAACAACATCAACTCGGACGAAGAGGTCGGGGGGCTCTACCTCGGCGTCTCCGATTCCCCGCTCGGCCCGTTTCAAAACGTGTTTGCAGACGGCCGCGCGCTGGTGGGCCGTTACCTCTGCGGCGCACAGCCCATTGACGCGCACCTGTTTTGCGACGGCGACGAGACCTACCTGTACTTCGGCGGCAGACGCCACCTCGTCGTCTGCAGAATGAACCGCGAGATGAACGGCTTTTTGCCGTTGGAAGAGCCCGCCTTTGAAGGCTTCGTGCGGGAGATCACACCGCAAGACTACGTGGAAGCGCCGTACGTGGAGAAGATCGGGGGGCAATACCACCTCATGTACTCCTCGGGCGACTGGACAAACGGCACGTACCGCGTCAAGGCCGCGGTCAGCAGCAGTCCCTGCGGCAGTTTCGAATACTACGGCGACGTGCTTGAGGCCGCCGAGATCGCCGACGGGCCGGGACACAACAGCGCCTTTTTCTTCCAAGGGCGCCACTACACCGCCTACCACCGCCGCCTCTGCATCGACCTGCAAAGCCTGGAGGGTGAGCGCTTTCAGAGCGTTAAAATGACCTGAAAAAAACAAAAAGCACGGTGAAGTTCACCGTGCTTTTTCTTTCCCTATTTATTTTTTGCGGTTGTTGTTGAGCCAAACGAGAGCGCGGACGGTTGCGGGATTTTCCCTTCCCAGCGTGCGCGTTCTGATCTCAAGCACGCGCTCCATGAGCTCCACGGCCTCGTCCATTCTGCCGACCATCTTGAGTTCCAGAGCCACGTTGTACATGGCGGACAGCGTGTCCGGATGCTCCCCGCCGAAGAGGGCGACGCGCCCTGCCAGCACGCCTTCATCCACGCGCAGAGCCTCACCGTAACGGCGCATATCGTAGAGCAGGCGCGAGATTTCCGTCGTCGCGTTCAAAGCCTCCTTGCTTCCCTCGCCGTACACCCGCTTCGCCGCAGAGCAAAGCTCTTCGCGAAGCGCAAGCGCCTCCTCTCTGCGATCGAGGGCGACAAGCGTTGCGGCAAGGTATTCTTTTGACTTTACGGTGTCCGGATGGTCTTCTCCAAGCACTGCTCGGCGTTTTTCATACGTGTCCTGCCACAAGGAAAGCGCCTCGTCGTGCCTGCCCAGGGCGCGCAGGGTCAAGGCAAAGTTGTTTTGTGTGATCAGGGTCTTGCGATGGTCCTCACCCAAGAGGCGCACGCGTTTTTTCCACAGCGCGCACTCCGCATCGGCGCACTCCTCGTAGTTGCCGAATTGATACAGAGAAGCGGCAACCTCCTCCATGGCGTCAAGCGTGTTCGGATGGTCCTCGCCCTGGATGCGCACTCTCGTCTCCAGCAGTTCCCGACGGAGCTGCAACGCCTCCTCACTCCTTCCGAGCGTAAACAGCGTAAGGGCAAGGTTGCTTACGGCAATCAGCGTATCCGGATGGTCTTTGCCAAAAATACGGCTCCTCTTCTCCAGAACCGCTTGGTTGAGAGCAAGGGCACGCTCGTATTGCTTCAACGTGTGCAGCGTGTTTGCAAGATTTCCCTGCGCAGACAGAGTATCGGGGTGGTCTTCCCCAAACAGGGCAAGACGCTTTTCGCACACCGTCTCTCTTAAACGAAGCGCATTTTCGTAGTTGCCGAGCGTCTGCAAGGTGACGGCAAGGTTGTTCATCGCGCCCAGGGTGTCGGGGTGCTCCTCACCGAGCAGTGCGCGCCGCTTCTCCAAAACCTCCTGCTTTAACGCAAGCGCCTCACGATATTTGCCCCGCGTGTGAAACGTGGCGGCAAGGTTGTTCATGGCGGAAAGGGTTTCCGGATGATCCGATCCCAAAAGCAAACGGCGCTTTTCCAGACACTCGCTCTCCAGACGCTCTGCCCCGTCGTAATCTCCCAGGGCGGCAAGCGTGGTGGCAAGCCCCAACCAGGACGCGTGCACCTCCGGATGGTTTTCACCGAAGAGCTCTGTGCGGATATGCACCACCTTTTGCTTGAGCTCCAGCGCCTCGTCGTAGTGTCCGAGCACGTGGAGCGTGGCGGCAAGGTTGGTCATCGCCATCAGGGTTTCCGGGTGGCTTTCGCCGAGCTTCTCCCGCCGTTTTTCCAAAACCTCTTTTCTCAGAGTCAGGGCTCTCTCGTGTTCAGCGAGCGCGGAAAGCGTGACGGCAAGGTTGTTTTTGGCAGCCAGCGTGCGCAGGTGATCCTTGCCGAAGCAGCGCGTGCGCCTCTCCAGCACCTCCTCCTTGAGCCCCAGCGAGCGCTCGTATTCACCCAGCACGTGCAGAGAGGCGGCAAGGTTGTTCATGGCGGAGAGCGTGTCCGGGTGGTCCTCGCCGAGCATCACCTTGCGCTTCTCAAACACCGTTTGATCCAGTTTTGCGGCCTCTGCCGTATTGCCGAGTCTTTGGTGCGCGGTCGCAAGGCGCGCCATGGCGGAGAGCGTCAGCACGTGATCCTCGCCGAACAGAGCGCGGCGTACGGCAAGCACCTCCTGCGACAGCGCAAAGGATGCTCGGTACTCGCCCTTTTGACTTAAGTAAACGGACTTTTGCAACATCAGCAAGGAGTACAAACAGTCGTCCTTTTTCTCCTCCACGCGCGCAAGCAAAACGTCAAAAAACGCCTGCGCCTCTTCCAGGCGGCAGCTTTCCAACAAATCGCCCAGAGCACTTGCGAGTTTTTCTTCATAAAACAAGCGCAGTTCTTCGCGGTCGCGGCAAAGGTGCAAGCCTGCACGCGCAAGACCGACGAGCGCCGCGGCACCCTCCGAAGACAGAACGCCCTGGTCCTTGAGAACAAGCTCGTAATACTCCTTCATTGCCGAGGCAGTCTTTTGTTTGATGGAGTCCAGACACCGGTCCGCAAGAACGCTGCCGACCGTCTGGTGGATGCTGTAATACCCGTTGTCGAGCGTCAGCACGAAGGAATATCCCTTGAGTTTGGCATAGGTCGTGTGGCTCCAGCCGGAAAGCACGCGGGGCGCCACGAAGAACAGAAGCTTGTCATCCCACTTGTTGAGGCAGGCGATCATGTACACCAGATCCTTTTGGGCGTCGTCCATGTACCGCACGAAGCGCTCGATCAGTTCCACGTCGTTTTGGCCGAACTGAGAGACGTCGATGCTCGCGGAGTCCTTTTGCAAGTTTTCGAAGCACTCCACGCAAAGGTCGAGATACACGGGTGTGCCGAGCGTCAGTTTGAAGAGGTCGTGGCAGAGTCCCTCATCCACAATGCCCGCGCCCTGCAAAAAGGACGTGCTGTCCTTTTCCGACAGAGTGCCGAGGATGTGGGAATCGATGACCGTATCCCAAGCGGGGTTGAAGCGGTCCCACTTCAACTTCTCTCTGCCCGCAATGACCCAAAGCACCTTGGGCACGTTCATCACCGGTCCGTCCTCGCCGCGCAGCCAGACGTCTGCCATCAGCGGCTCGCCCGTGGAGGACATCTCGTTCACCAGACGCTCGTAGGTGTCCAAAAACAGCACGAGCGGCTTTTTTGCCCCCTCCAGATTGTGCGCGAGATCGCGGGAGAACAACTCCGGCAATTTTTTGTAAACCGCCTCCGGATCCAGATACTCCAACTGTTTGATGAGGGTTTCGTTCTTTTTCAGGTGTGCCTTGGTGCGCGCAAGAGACGCCGCCTCGTCAATGGTGGACAGCACCTTGGTCACAAGGCCGAGGCCCGCCAGGTCCGCCACGGAAAACACGAAGCTCAAAAGCGGACTGCGGGATAAGAGCTTTTCCTTTTCCACGGGGTCTGCCTTTTCGCCGCGCTTTTGGCTGTAGATGTAAAGACCGAGGTCAAACAGCGCAAACTCGAACTTGTACTTTTGCGAAAGCAGCGTCTGCAGGCTGATCAGCGCGGTGCGCAGGTCGATGGCAGTCTCAAAGTCGTAGCTTGCATACATCGGATCGGAAAGCTGTTCTTCCATTTCCGCCATCAGCTTCTTGAGAAGCGTGGTCTTGCCGATGCCGCCGAAGCCGTAGTAATTCACGACGTAGATGCCGTCGCCCTCGGAGGTGAGGATCTCCTCTTCCTTCTCGCGGTACTGCTTCCAAAACGCCGCACGCAGCTCTTCACGGTCGGTAAAGATGCGCGAGGCCTTCTCACGCGGCTTGTCGCTCTTGACTTTCATTCGCTCCTGTGCCATGTCTTCCGTCCTTAAAAACAAACTTTTTCTTTATTCTACAATATCCGCGCGCGTTTCGCAAGAAAAAAGAAATCTTCTGTATTTTGTAAACACTTCCCTCTGTTTGTAACAAAATCACAGAACAATTCCGTCTTTTTGGGTATACTGTAATCACAAAGAAACATTCACCCCCGAACTCAAGAAAGGATACTTTTTATGAACGTATTGCACGCAAACGAACAAAACTTCTCCCCCCTCCTGCAAAGCGAAAAGCCCGTGCTCGTAGACTTCTACGCCCCGTGGTGCGGCCCCTGCAAGCTGGTGGGCCCGATGATCGACAAGCTCGCCGCAGAGCACGAAGAATACGTCTTTGCCAAGGTCAACGTGGACGAGGAACAAGGCCTCGCCAAGGCCTTCAACGTGTTCTCCATTCCCACGCTCGTGGTGCTCAAGGGCGGCAAAGAGACGGCGCGCTCCGTCGGCGCACTGCCCGCCGCCCGCATCCTGGAAATGCTGGAAAAATAAGAAAGAAACGGACGGAAGGCCTCCTTTCGTCTTTCTTTTTTCTCCGTTTTGTGGTATAATATAAGTAATGCAAACAAACGGGAGGAACAGGCATGGCAACCTACGTGACGAGCGACCTGCACGGAATGAGTCTTGCGCGCTTCTTGGCGCTGTTGGACCGCGCGCACTTCACGGACGACGACCTGCTTTTCATCCTTGGCGACGTCGTGGACCGCGAGGGCGACGGCGGGGTGGGCATTCTCAAGTGGCTGCTCTGCGCCAAGAACGCCTACTTTTTGCTCGGCAACCACGAAGAGTGTCTGCTCGCCTGCGAATTCGCCTTCGAGGAGGTCACCGAGAGCGCGATCGACGCGATGACGGGCGAGATGCTCGAAACACTGCTCACCTACTCGCGCGAGGGCGGAGACGTGACCCTCGCCGCCCTGCGGCAGGTCGCAAAGGAAGACCCCGAGACCCTGCGCGAGATCTTCGACTACCTCAAGGACGCGCCGCTCTGGGACGAGGTCGAGGCGGGCGGGCGCACCTACGTGCTCTGCCACGCGGGGCTCGGCGGCTTCTCACCGGAAAAAGAGCTGTCCGACTACACGGTGGACGAGCTTTTGTGGTTCCGCCCGAGCGGGCGGGAGACCTACTTTCCCGACAAGACCGTCGTATTCGGGCACACGCCGACCGCCCTCTTGGGAGCGCGCGGGGGCGACGTGCTCTTCGGCGAGGGCTTCATCGGCATCGACGTGGGCGTGGCAAGCGGAAAGCGCGCCGTGCTCTTGCGTCTGGACGACCTTGCCGTCTTTCGCGAGGAAGAATAAAAAACCGAGGGCGTTGCATCCTTATGGGTGCAACGCCCTCGGCAGTTTTTTTGTTATTGTGCAAGCGCACGAAGAGCGCGCTTGTCCAGCAGCGTGACCTTCCCGCGGGAGAGCGCGACAAGCCCCTCTCCCTCAAAGTATTTCAAAAGACGGCTGACCGCCTCCCGCGCGCTTGCAATGTTGCGCGCGATGTCCTCGTGCGTCAGGGTCAGCACGTCGCTTTGCGTGCGCACGCTCTCGTCCACGAGGAAGGTGGCAAGGCGACAGTCCAGAGAGCGAAAGAGGATCTGCTGCATGACCCACATGACGTCGGAGAAGCGTTCCACGGTCTTGTTCAGGGCAAAGATCTCCACCTCGGGGTGCGCTTGGGCAAGCGCGGAGAACGCCCCCGCGTTCAAGATCAGCGCGCGGCTCGCCTTTTCCGCGACGAATTGCACGTCAAAGGTGACCGCCTCCAGCACGCAGGACGCGGAGAGCAGACAGAAGTCCCCACGCTCCAATCGGTAGAGCGTGATCTCCCGCCCCTCCTCGGAGAGGATGCTGACGCGGATACAGCCCTCACAAACGATGGTCAGCCCCGCACAGCTGCTGCCCTCGTGCAGCACTTCCCCCTGCGCGTAATCCACGGCGCGCGTAGCGGAAAGCAAGTTCTGTTTTTCCTCCTCGCGCAAAGACGGCCAAAAGGGGAAAATGGCGGAAAAAACTTTCTCAAACTCGTGCATGGCGCACCTCCTTTTTTGTGATTATACTAAATCTTTGCCCCGCGCGCAAGAGCGAAAATCGCCCACTTTTTTTGCCGCAAACCTTGCAAAGCGGGGCGCAAAGTGTTACACTATCCATATATAGTTTTTATATAAATACATATACACGCGAGGTCTGTATGGTTCTGGAAAAAGCATGCGGCATCACCGAAGAGGAAATTCGCGCCGCACTCGCCGAGGCACTTGCCGGCCGCACCTTCAAAAAGGTGCTCGTCCTGCCCCCCGACTACACGAGAATGTACTCGGGCGCGGGCATCATCACCCGCCTGTTCTGGGAAATGTATTCCGACAAGTGTGAGATCGACATTCTCCCCGCGCTCGGCACGCACGTTCCCATGACGCACAAGGAATGGACGGCCTTCTTCGGAAATGACATCCCGTTTGAAAAAATGATCGTCCACAACTGGAAGACGGACGTGGAAAAGATCGGCGAGGTTCCCGCAGAATTCGTGGCGGAAGTCTCCGAAGGTCTGGTGAAAAACAAGATCGACGTGGAAGTCAACCGCCGTCTGCTGGACAAGAGCTACGACCTCATTCTCTCCGTCGGGCAGGTCGTCCCGCACGAGGTGGTGGGCATGGCCAACTACTCCAAGAATATCTTCGTGGGTTGCGGCGGCTCGTCCATGATCAACTCCTCCCACATGCTCGGCGCGTTTTACGGCATGGAGCGCATCATGGGGCGCGACTTCTCCCCCGTGCGCCGCGTGTTCGACTACGCCGAGGAGCATTTCTTAAAGGATCTGCCCCTGACCTACGTGCTGACCGCCACCACCAACAAGGGCGACGACATCACCGTGCACGGTCTGTACATCGGCCGCGAGAGAAAGAATTTCGAGGCCGCGGTCAAGAAGAGCCAGGAAGTCAACCTGACCCACGTGAAGGAGCGCTTCAAGAAAGTGGTCGTTTACCTCGACCCGCGCGAGTTCAAGAGCACGTGGCTCGGCAACAAGAGCGTGTACCGCACCCGCATGGCGATCGCCGACGGCGGCGAGCTCATCGTTCTCGCTCCCGCGGTGGAGCGCTTCGGCGAGGATGACGAAAACGACCGTCTGATCCGCAAGTACGGCTACGTCGGTCGCGAGGGCGTGCTGAAGCTCGTGGACGAAAACGAGGATCTGCAACAGAACCTCTCCGTCGCGGCGCACCTCATTCACGGCTCCTCCGACGGCAGATTTACCATCACCTACTGCACGAAGAACGTCAGCGAAGAAGAAGTGCGCGGCGTGAACTTCAACTGGGCGCCGTACGACGAGATGGCAAAGAAGTACGACCCTGGCATCCTCACCGACGGCCTGCACGTGCAGGACTCGGAGGAGTTCTTCTACATCTCCAACCCCGCCATCGGCCTGTGGGTCTGTGACGAACAGTAACGCAAACCAAAAAACCAAATTTAAGGAGAAACACAAGATGATGAAAGCAGACATCGGACTCATCGGCCTTGCGGTCATGGGTGAGAACCTCGTTCTCAATATGGAATCCAAGGGCTTTACCGTGGCGGTCTTCAACCGCACCACCGAAAAGGTAAAAAACTTCGCCGAAGGACGCGGCAAAGACAAGAACATCATTCCCGCCTACTCCCTTGAGGAACTCGTGGCAAGTCTGAAAACGCCCCGCAAGGTCATGATGATGATCAAAGCGGGCGGCGCGGTCGATGCCATGATCGACACCCTCCTGCCCCTGCTCGACGACGGCGACATCATCATCGACGGCGGCAACAGCCACTTCCCCGACACCGCACGCCGCACCGAAAAGGTCGAGGCGGCAGGCAAGCTCTACGTCGGCACCGGCGTCTCCGGCGGCGAAGAGGGCGCGCTCAAGGGGCCGTCCATGATGCCCGGCGGCTCGCCCGCCGCGTGGCCGTTCGTGAAGCCCATCTTCCAGGGCATCTGCGCGAAGGTCGAGGACGGCTCGCCCTGCTGCGACTGGGTGGGCGAGAACGG
>JAFYLE010000122.1 GCA_017537265.1 Clostridia bacterium
CGTAAAATACGAGTACGGCATTGACAAGGTTTCCCGCGAAATGGAGATCACGTTGCATCTGTCCCGCCTGCATCGCGCGTCGGGATTTCTTGCCATGCAAAAAGAGATCGGCGAACTCTACTCCCTCTCCCGCTGCTCGGTACGTCCAAAGTACGACCTCTCCCTCTTTGAAGAGGACTATTTTACCGATATTTTGGAATTCGCAAATGAACTGATCCCGGGGGCAACCGCCTTCTTCAGCGATGCGAACGTCTCCTTCTCCGCTCCTACGCTTTCCGTCCGCCTCGCCCCCGGCAAGATCACCATGCCGCAGGCGCTCGGCTGCGACATCGTGCTCTCCCGCATGCTCTCCGAAATGTTCTCCGAGGACCGCTTTACCGTGGAACTCAGCGGCGACGCGGGAAATTTGGAAGACTACAACCGCCGCGCGGAGGAAGCGCACGTGGTAACGGAAGTTTACCGCGAGACCTACGAAAATGCAGACAGCGGCTTAAACCCGAATGCGGGCGGCATTTCCTACGATGCGGACCGCAATCTGTTGCTGTGCGGTCACCTGACGCTGGACATCACCAACCCCGAACTGCTCTACGGCCGTGCAGTACCGCGTGAAATCGTCTCGGAATTGACACCCATCGGAAAACTTGACCGCGCGGAAAAGCCGATGCTGTTCTGCGGCCGTCTCTTCTATATGTCCGAATACCGCGAGTCGCGCTCCGGAAAACGCGGCATCTTGAGCCTTTACGTCACCGACGAAGAAAACAGCGTGACGGTAAAGATCGTGGGGGTGCCCGAGAAGGTGGCCCCTCTTGCCGAATTGAAAAACGGCACGCCCCTGCTCATTGCGGGCAAAGTCTCCCCCGATGAATTCGACCAGAACGAACCGTCCTGCAAAGCGGACGTCATCTGCCGCGTGAAGGAAGTCTTCTCCACCGACGACTACGAAGGCGAAAAACGCGTGGAACTGCACTTGCATACCAATCTTTCCGCGATGGACGCCATCGCCACTCCGAAAGCGGTCATTGAAACTGCCGCACGCATGGGTCACCGCGCCGTTGCCATCACCGACCACGGCAACGTACACGCCTTCCCGATGGTGATGAACGCCTACGATGCGCTCAAAAAATCCGGCAAGCTCCCCGAAGGCTTCAAGGTGCTCTACGGCATGGAGGGCTACTTCGTGGATGACACCGCCCGCGCGCTTTACGGCGAACAAAAAGCCCACTTCGAACAGGACAATTTCGTCGTATTTGACCTTGAAACGACGGGTCTTTCCGCGGCGAGCTGCGGCATCACCGAAATCGGTGCGGTGCGTATTCAAGGCGGCAAAGTGACCGACCGTTTTTCCACCTACGTCAACCCCGGCATGAAGGTGCCCGCTGAGATCACCAAACTCACGGGAATTACCGACGAGATGGTTCAAGACGCCCCGAGCGAACAGGACGCCGTACGCGACTTTCTCGACTTCTGCGCCGACTCGATCCTGATCGCGCACAACGCGCCCTTTGACACGAGCTTTATCTCTCGCGTCTCCCGTCAGCACTCCCTGACGTTTTCTAACACGTACCTTGACACGGTGGCGCTCTCCCGCTACCTCAACACGGACTTAAAACGCCACACGCTGGACTCCCTTGCCGCTTACTACAAGCTTGGCGAATTCAACCACCACCGCGCAGTGGACGACACCGAAATGCTTGCCGCCATTTTCTTCAAAATGTGTGAAAAGATGCGCGCGGAGGGCATTCACACAACCGAAGAGCTCTCCATTCAAATGTCCAGCGGTTGTGACCCGCGCATGCTGCCGGAAAACCACATTACCTTGATTGCCAAAAACGAGACCGGCCTGAAAAACCTTTACAAGCTCGTCTCAACCTCTTACCTGCAGTACTTCCGCCGCCATCCACGCATTCCGAAATCCGTGCTTAAGGAGCACCGCGAAGGGCTTCTCATCGGCTCCGCTTGTGAAAGCGGTGAGTTCTACAAGGCCATCGTGGCAGGCAAGAGCTTTGGCGACCTTCTGAAGATCGCCGACTTCTACGACTACTTTGAGATCCAACCGCTTGCCAACAACGCCTTTATGGTGGAAAAAGGCATGGCGAAAGATATGGACACCATCCGCGAATACAACCGCACGGTGCTTTCCATTGCAAAGAAACAAAACAAGCCCTGCTGTGCAACGGGTGACGTGCACTTCCTGCGCCCGCAGGACGCGATCTACCGCCAGATCCTGCTCTCCGGCATGGGATTCTCCGACGCAGACTCCCCCACGCCGCTCTACTACCGCACCACCCAAGAGATGCTTGACGAATTCTCCTACCTCTCTCCCGAAGAGGCGTACGAGGCAGTCGTTGCCGCGCCGCTTCGCATTGCAGACATGGTTGAGGAGATCCGCCCGATCCCGAGCGGAAAATACCCGCCGCACATCCCCGGTGCGGTGGAGGAGTTGGAAAACGCGTGCTACAAACGTGCACACGAAATGTTCGGCGAAGAGTTGCCGCAGATCGTTGCGGACCGCTTAAAACGCGAGCTGGCACCCATTCAGAAGCACGGCTTCTCCATTCTCTACGTCATCTCCAAACGCCTGGTGGAAAAGAGCGAAGAGCTCGGCTTCCACGTCGGCAGCCGCGGCTCCGTCGGCAGCTCCCTCGTTGCGACGCTCTCCGGTATTTCCGAGGTCAATCCTCTGCCCCCGTACTACCTCTGCGAGCACTGCCACCACAGTGAATTCATCACCGACGGTACCTACGGCAGCGGTTTCGACATGCCGCCGAAGGACTGTCCGCACTGTGCGCACCGCATGACGCAGGACGGGCACAACATTCCGTTTGAGACATTCCTCGGTTTTGACGGCGACAAAGAGCCTGATATTGACCTGAACTTCTCCGGATACGTGCAGGGCTCCATCCACAAGTACACGGAAGAACTCTTCGGCGAACAGAACGCCTTCCGCGCAGGTACCATCTCCGGCCTTGCCGACCGCACGGCTTACGGATACGCCAAAAAGTACGTGGAAGAGCACGGAAGACACCTGACGAAGGCCGCCATTCAATATTTGACCTGCGGTTGCATCGGCGTGCGTCGCACCACGGGCCAGCACCCGGGCGGCATCATCGTTATCCCACGCGATAAGGAGATCTACGACTTTACACCCGTGCAGCACCCTGCCGATAAGTCCGACAGCGACATTATTACCACGCACTTCCCCTACGAATATCTGCACGAGACCATCTACAAGCTTGACATACTCGGACACGATGTTCCGACCAAGTACAAAATGATCGAGGAATACTCCGGTATGAGCGTGCTCGACGTGCCGATCCCCGACGAAAAAGTGCTTGGTCTGCTCCTCTCTCCCGAGCCGCTCGGCATCACCGCCGACGAACTTGGGTTTGCCACGGGTACGCTTGCGCTGCCGGAACTCGGCACCAACTTCGTCTGCGGACTTTTACAAAAAACCAAGCCGCGCTGTTTCTCCGACCTCATTCAGATCTCCGGTCTGTCACACGGTACGGGCGTGTGGCTCGGCAACGCAGAGGAACTCATTGCCGCCGGAACCTGCACCATCAGTGAAGTTATCGGTACGCGCGACAACATCATGGTCTACCTGATGCAAAAAGGACTCGACAAGAAGCTCTCCTTTGACATCATGGAGTGCGTGCGCAAAAAGAACAAGTCCCTCTCCGAATCCCAGGAAGCCGAAATGCGAAAAGTCGGCGTTCCCGAATGGTACATTGAATCCTGCAAAAAGATCACCTACCTCTTCCCGACGGCACACGCGGCGGCTTACATCATCTCCGCGCTGCGCCTCGGTTGGTTCAAGGTGCACCGCCCGCTGGAATTCTACGCCGCCTACTTCTCCGCCGCTCCCGACGGATTTGACGCGGAATTTGCCTTCCTCCCTCTGCCCGAACTCAAAGAGCGCATTCGCGCGCTCGGCTCCATCGGCGTAAAAGCGACGGCAAAAGAACAGGATACGATGAACGCCATGCAGATCCTTTTGGAAATGCGTCTGCGCGGCATCGAACCCCTGCCCGTGGATCTTCGTCACAGCGACGCAAAGAAATTCCTGCCCGAAAACGGCAAGATGCGTCTGCCGCTGATTTCCATCAACGGTGTGGGCGAATCCGCCGCGGAGTCCATTGCAGATGCGATGGCAAGCGGATTAGTCTTTTCTCAATTGGACCTGATCTCCAGTGCGAAGGTATCCAAGACCGTACTCGCCAAGCTGGATGAAATGGGCGCGCTTGCCGGTATGCCGGAAACCAACCAGTTGACGCTGTTCTGATCTGAAAACAATCTGTAAACTTTTCCAAAGCCTCGTCAAAAAGGCGGGGCTTTGGGATATAATCACTTCAAGTACTCACACAAAAAGCGAGGATTTTTCATGTCACTGACCAAAAAAAGAACCTTGTTGACCATCGGCGCGGCGGCGTTCTTGTTCTTGTCTCTTGTGATGACGGCCCTGCGCATGGTGGCAATCTACACTGCGGTGGATCCCGCCACGGGCTTTTACTCCGCAGACATTCTTTGGTACGACGTTCTGTTGACCGTTTTTGCCGCGTTTGGCATTTTGTTCTTCGGCTTCTCCTACCTCTTTGGTGTGCGTTTCTGTACCAAAACGGAAACAAAAGAACGCAACCTTACCCCGATGGACTCGCAGATGCGCCCCACCTGCGGCACGCGCCTGATGTATGCGACCGACTCCACGCCGCGCATCTTTGCCTCGGCGTTTTGCGGTTTCTCGCTCATCACCTTTGCGCTGCTCTCTTTCATAGAGCTTGCTCTCACGCCCATGGAAATTGCCTTGCAAGTGCTCGCGATCCTCGCGGGGATCTACCTCCTCCTGCAATACACGCCGCTCTTCCCCCTCTACTCGGCGCGCCGCACACTGGGCGCTCTTTTGCCCGTGATTTGGAGTGGCGCCACCCTCGTGCAGTACTTTCTCACCTCCAACCGCATTGCAACGGGTGAATACCACAACTGGTACATTCTCTCCCTGGTCACAATTACGGTATTCTTCTTCCTGCAGTCGCTCTTTACGACCCCCGCACGCGTGCTGTACCGCTTCCACACCTTATACGCAGTCGGCATTCTCGGCGCGGGTTTGACCCTGATCTTCACCGTGCCCACCCTCCTGCTCTCCTCTTTCTGGTGCTATTCCGCCTACATGCAATACACCAATTTCTACGCGCTGATGGGTCTTATTGCCTGTGCAGTCTATATGACGATCTTCCTCTTCGGTTTTTTGCACGACCTCGGAAAGGTCAAAAATCAAAACGGTCTTTACGATATTTGCGAAGACGAAACCTCGCTCTAAAGCATCTCAAAAGCAAGTCGGACAAAGTTTGCCGACTTGCTTTTTTCTTTGTTGTATGATATAATTTGAAAATGATTTTCATATTTAAAAAAGGAATGCCATGCAACAACATTACAAAACCCGCCAACGTGAATTGATTCTCTCCTTTTTGCGCGAACACGCAGAATGCTGCTTCAGCGCAAAAGAAATTCGCGCAGGCTTGAAAGACGGCGGAATCGACTTGGGCGAAGCAACTGTCTACCGCACGCTGACGCTGCTCGTATCTACCGGTTCACTCAGCCGATACGAGGGCGCAAAGGGCAGCGGCGCGACCTACCAGTACGCCACCGAAAACCCCGCCTGTGAACACCACCTGCACTTGAAGTGTCGCACTTGCGGCACCTTCTTCCACCTGGAATGCAGCCATTTCAAAAATCTTTGGGATCACATGGCCGAAGAGCACGGATTTGACATCAGCCGTGCAGACACGGTGCTCTACGGCACTTGCGAATCCTGTCGGGAGGCAAAGGTATGAAAAGACTTATCTGCCTGCTCTTGGCCCTTTCTTTCGTCTGTCCTCTCGTCGGCTGCACACAAGAAAAAAAGGACGAACGTATGCAGATCGTAACGACCGTCTTCCCGCTCTACGACTTTGCAAACGTGCTTTTGGATGACTGTGCAAACGTCCGTTTGCTTTTGCCCGCCGGTGGGGATCTGCACTCCTACGAACCGACGCCGCACGACATTGCCGCCTTATCCGACGCGGATCTGATTCTGTGCATCGGCGGTGAAGGTGAGATGCACATCCAAAAAATTCTGAACAGTCAAAAAAAGGAAAACGTCCTCTCCTTCCTTGAACACTTCCGAGAAGAGACTCACGAACACGACGGCCACACGCACACCGACGAGCACATTTGGACGAGCCCGAAAAAGGCGATCCGAATCTTTATCCTGCTCGCAGAGCGGCTGGTGACCCTCGTGCCCGAAGAAAAAGAAGCCATTGAAGCCAGGCGCGATGCATATTTAACAGAACTGCAGGCACTTGACGCAAGCTTTGCCGCATACGCAAAGAACGCGCCTACGCTCATCTTCGGCGACTCATTCCCCTTCCACCACCTTGCCGATGACTACGACCTCAACTACCTTGCCGCAATCGACGGCTGCGGAGAAGACTCCGAGCCCTCTGCCGCGCGTGTGGGAAGCCTCATCGACAATGCCAAGAAGCAAAATGCCAAGGTCATCTTCTACACTGAACGTACAAACGACGATCTGGCAAAGCTCATCGCATCCCCTTGCGGCGCCGAAACCGCACGCCTGCACTCCTGCCACAATCTGAGCGCCGCCGAATACGAAACGGGCGAAACCTACCTTTCCCTCATGCAACAAAACCTCAACACCTTAAACGAAGCTGCTTAACAACATGAAAAAAATAAAGAAGATCTCTCCCTCCCGCACCATTGCGCTGGGCTTTCTCGCGCTGATCGTTCTCGGCGCCATCCTTCTGTACCTCCCCATTTCCCACGCAGAAGGACAAAGCCTCTCCTTTGTGGACGCACTCTTCCTCTCCACGAGCGCAACCTGCGTGACGGGTCTCTCGCCCGTTGTGGTAGCAGACACCTTAAACGCCTTCGGGAAAACGGTCCTCGGCACCCTCATCCAGATCGGAGGTCTGGGAGTTGCCTGCATGGGCGCCGCATTTGCCTTGCTCTTGCGCCGCCGCATCGGTATGCAACAGAACACGCTTCTGCGCGAAGGTTGGAATCTTTCCTCAAACTCTTCCTTCAAAGAACTCTTAAAATTTGCACTCGGCATTACCCTGTTGTGCGAATTGAGCGGCGCCGTTCTGTCCTTCTTTGTCTTCGTGCAAAAAATGCCGATCCCAAACGCTGCGCTGACCGCTCTGTTCCACTCGGTTTCCGCCTTTAACAATGCCGGCTTTGATATTCTCGGCGCGGACAACCTCATCTCCTACCGGGGCGACATCCTCCTGACGCTGACTACCGCCGCACTCATCATTTTCGGCGGTCTCGGTTTTACGGTCTACTTGGATATTCGCGAAAAGAGATCCTTAAAAAAACTCTCCCTGCACTCCAAGATCGTACTCTTCACCACGGCCGCTCTGCTCATTCTCGGCACGCTGGCTTTGCTCCTCCTCGGTGATCTGAACCTACTCGACTCCTTCTTCTTTTCCGTCAGTGCCCGCACGGCAGGCTTTATGACCTCACCGGTCGGCGAACTGAGCCAAGCCTCCCTCTTCGTCATCACTGTTCTGATGTTCATCGGCGCCTCCCCCGGATCCACCGGCGGCGGTATCAAGACCACGACTTTTTACACCTTACTCATCATCTTCAAAGGCCTGATCACCGGCAAAAAGCACCAAAGCTTCCACAGAAGCCTGCCGAAAGACGTGACGCAAAAGGCGCTGATGCTCTTTTTGGTCGCCCTCTTCACCCTGCTTTCCGCCACCTTCTTGCTCTGTATTCTTGAGCCGCAGATCCCGCTCATGGATCTCGTCGTAGAAGCCACGAGCGCCGCTGCCACGGTCGGTCTTTCCACGGGTATTACACCCAACCTTTGCACTGCCTCCAAGCTCGTGCTGACGATTGTAATGTACATCGGACGACTCGGCCCCCTCACCGTCGCAACCATTTGGACGGCCAAAACACAGTCCAACCTCTCTTATTCCACCGAATCCATCACCATTGGTTAAGGAGTTTATTATGAAAAAAACGGAAAAGCTCACATACGGTATCATCGGCCTCGGCCGTTTCGGCATGGCGCTTGCCGCCTCCCTGGCAGAAGCGGGCTGTGACATCCTGGTACTGGACAAAAATGAAGAAAAGATTCGCCAAGTACGCGCTTACACCGACCATGCATATGTTACCTCCTCCCTCTCCAAAGAAACACTTACGGAGGCGGGCATCCCAAACTGCGACGTAGTTGTGGTCGGCATCGGCAAGCTCTTGGACGTGAGCATCCTGACCACCTTGACCGTGGTCTCCTTAGGCGTTAAACGCGTCATTGCCAAGGCTACAACGCCCGAGCAAGGTGAAGTCCTGCAAAAGCTCGGTGCGGAAGTGGTCTATCCCGAAAGCGATATGGCGGTACGCCTCGCAAAAAAACTGACCTCCGGATCGCTGATCGAATTCCTGTCTCTTTCAAACGAGATCGAGATCTCCGAGATACTCCTGACGGACAAACTCATCGGAAAAAACCTTGCTGAAGCCAATCTGCGCGGAAAATTCTCCCTGAACATCATTGCTTTGGAGCACGGTGACAACACGCAAATTACCCTCTCCCCCGACTACGTCTTTGCCGAGGGGGACATCATCGTAGTCATCGGACGCGGCGAGGACATTCGCAAATTCCAGAACTTCTTATCCGCCTAAACAATGGCAAAAAAAGAAAACGAGGTCAAAGGACCTCGTTTTCTTTTTTTACGTGTTTTATTCCATGCTGATAAAGTCGAAACCCATATTTTCCACGGTCTCGCGCACGAAAGCCTCGTTCAAAGGCTCTGTAACGTCGAGAATTGCTTTTTTGGCATCCAGGTCAACCTCGCACTTGTCCACCGCGGAAAGCGCTTCAAACACGCGTGTAACGCGCGCAGAGCACATACCGCAATGCATACCTTCGATCAAAACGACTTGCTTCATACTTCAGTTCTCCTTTCTGCGGTAGAGCCGCAGGGCATTGGTTACGACGAACAAACTGCTCACACACATACATCCGGCGCAGATCATGGGGCTTAACGCGATGCCAAAGGGCACAAACAGCGCCCCTGCGGCAAGCAGGATCATGCAAGCGTTATAAAAGAACGCCCAAAAAAGATTTTGGAAGATGATGCGGCACACACGCCGCGAAAACGAAAAGATCCACGAAAGACTGAAGAGATCCCCTTCCAAGAGGATGACATCTGCCGCGTTCTGCGCGATATCCGTGCCGGAAGAAAACGAAACGCCGACTTCGGCTGCGGCAAGTGCAGGTGCGTCGTTGACACCGTCACAGACCATGACCACTCTATGCCCCTCCGCTTGCAA
>JAFYLE010000016.1 GCA_017537265.1 Clostridia bacterium
GGCGTTGTATCCTTACGGGTACAACGCCTTAAAGCAGTGCATTTTTATGTTTCTTTACAAAACGCAAAAGACGAGGTCTGCGCGACGACGAATCCCGCTCTGCTCAAAATAGCGATCTTCCATGGGGATCCACTCCCCGAAAAAGCGCGCAGCAAAGTCCTTCGTATTGCGCTTTAAGATGCGCGTTTTTTGCACGTCCTTGTCCACGTCCAAAAAGACGGTCAAGTCATAATAAGAAACCAGTTCCGGGTGCATCGAATACGCGCCCTCAACGATGACAAGCGGCTTTACACATACGCGTTGTACGTCGCCGAACGCCATGACAGAACAGTCAAAACGTCGATAACACACGTCCTCCCCGCGCGAAAGAGGGGTCAGGATCTCTGCCAAAAAACGCTCGCGATCCACGTTGCCGCCGACCTCTTTTAAGCGTGCCTCGGTGCGCAGGTGCGGCGGCAAAAAGAAGTCGTCCATATGAAAAAGCGTGCAATTATAAACCTTCGAAAGCAGGCTGCCGAGCGTCGTCTTACCCGCGGCGCTTCCGCCGTCGATGGCTACGACGCCTTGCGCACGACGAGAGTCGATCTTTGCAAAAAGCGGCAAAAATAACGCAAAATCCTTTGCGACCACGCGGTAGGCGGGGTGATAAGCCTCGCGAAACGCCGCGGAATGGTGCAGAGCGCAAAAACCGTCTGCCTCCCACGCGCAAAGCGCCTCAGCAAACTCCCGCACTCCGAACGCAAACACGCCCTCTTGGGCAAGCGCGCGGGCGACGGCAAGCTTTTCACGGAGTGCGTCGAGGCCGTCTTCGCTCTTTGCCGACAAAACAAAGAGCCGAGCAAGTGTTTCGGGCGAGATGCCCTCCTTCAACACAGAGAGGTGCACGCGGCAATAATTGCCGTCCAACTCCTCGACAAGAGGCGCGTCGCATTCCTTGAGCGAGGAAAATTCCGCGTCGATCTTCTCCTCGGCAAATTCTACCGAAACGACGGCGTGCTCACAGCCGAAACTACCTTGGTGCAAGAACTTGAACACGTCCGAAACACCGAGCAAGGGGTACGCCGCCGCATGCGCCAAGAGGCGCGCGCGAGTCGCCTGAGCCGAACTCACGCCCGATCTTCCTTCTGTCGGTCCAGCACCATGACAAGCACGGGGATGAGCGCAAGTTGCACGAGAATGCCCGGCAGGGCATCCGCAAAGGCCCCCGCAAAGAACGTCGCCGGGGTAAACTCCGTGCCGCCGATGCCCGTGCAGACGAACATGGCCGCGCCCCAGACGAGTCTGCCAACGAGCATGGCTGCGACGAGGGAGACGTAAATAAAGGCTTTTTTCCGCGGCAGGAGGCGGTGCAGGACACCCGTGACAAGTCCGTAAGCGGCAAGCTCAAACGCCATGCAAACTGCCGTGGGAAACAGAGGCGGCATGCCGAGTGTCAAAGAACGCAAAAGCGGTGCCGCGAAGCCTACGGCAAGCCCCCAAGGCGCGCCGCAGACAAAACCGCACAGCAGCACGGGAACGTGCAAAGGGCACAGCATGGCACCAAACTTCGGGATCTGTCCCGTCAAAAACGGCATAACGAATGCCAGCGCCAAAAAAAGCGCGGAGAAAAGCATGTTTTTCAATGTCGTGTGTTTCATAAATATCCTTCCTTATCAAACTCCTGTTCCGTCAAAGAGCGGGATCGCATCTCTGCCGACAGAAGATTTTTGCTGTGTGTAGCCCAAAAAGCCGAGGGAGGCCGCCCGCCGCGTAACACGGTCGTATTCCAGGCCCGTCAGGGGGCGCGAAAGTTCCTGGACATTACACCCGGGCATGGGGGTAAACTGGCGCATGAGGGAAAGGCGAACGGCGTCTTTTTCGGAAAACAGTCCGTTCAAGCACTCTAAGACGCGCAGAGAATTCTCGGTAAAGTTCGGCAACACGAGGTGGCGCACCAAAAGGCCGCGTAGAAGCTTCCCCGACTCGTCAAACGTGCACTTGCCCGTCTGACGGTACATTTCCGAAAGCGCCGCCGCGCACACCTCGGGATAATCGGGGGCACGGCAAAGACGCAGTGCAAGTGCGGAGTCTGCAAACTTAAAATCGGGCAGGTACACGTCCACGAGGCCGTCAAGCATTCGCAAAGCTTCGGGCGTTTCATACCCCGAACAGTTGAAGATCACGGGAACGTTCAACTTCCCTTTTACCTTCTTCAAAGCGCGCTCAAGCTGCGGGATAAAGTGGCTCGCCGTCACGAGATCCACGTTCTCCGCGCCGTCGTCGACAAGGCGCAACAAGATCTCGCAAAAGGCGTCCTCTTCCACCTCCCACCCGATGGGCGAGGCGGAAGAAATTGCGGCGTTTTGACAAAACACGCAGCCGAGCGAACACCCCGAAAAGAACATGGCGCCGCTCTTACCGTTCGGCGCGAGGCAAGGCTCTTCACCACCGTGCAAGGCGGCACGGGCAAGGGTAATCTTCTCCCCCATCCGACACACGCCGCGCGTGCTGCTGCGATCCGCGCCGCACCTGCGGGGACAAAGGTTGCAAACGCTCATACGTCCATGCCCTCCAAATTCATCAGGAAGCGCTTTTTCTCCATGCCCCATGCGTAATTACCCAACCCTTTTGCTCCCACGACGCGGTGGCAGGGGATGAAAATGGGAAGCGGATTTGCATGCAGGACGTTTCCCACGGCGCGAGAGGCGCCGAAATGGCCCGAAAGCGCGGCGAGTTCTCCATAGGTCACGCAAGAGCCGTAATCGATCTCGCAAAGCGTGCGATAGACGTCACGGGCAAACGCGCTGCCCTCCACCGCAAGCGGAAGATCGAAAGACTTGCGCGCACCGGAAAAATACTCCTCCAGTTGTTCGGCGGCTTTCTGCAAAAGAGGCGTGGCGTCAAAACCGCCCTCCCGTCCGAACAAGAGTGCGCAGAGCCTGCCCCCCTCTTCACAAAGCGTGAGGGGGCCCAGGGGACTTGAAACGCAGTACGTACGCAAAAATGCCGCCTCCTTTTTTCGTATTGTACCACAAAGGAGGCGGCACTGCAACGCTACGGGCGTTTTTTTGTGCAGGAAAATATCCGCAAAAACCGCGAAAGAAAGCGCGGCGGACGAAAAACGAAGACCTTCATAAACTCCCTCCTACCATCAGGTACACAAAAACAAACAACCTGCCGTGATGATGATCACGGCCTCCAACACCACAAGCACCGTCTCCGGCAAAAAGAAGGCAAGCAAGATGCCGAGCCCCAGAGCGGACACGGTGATACCCCAAAAACGGGTCGCGGAGCGCATACGATCACCTCCCCAAGAGATTGTATGCACCCCTTCCTCTTTTTACGACAAACAAAAAACCTTTGTTTTTTTCTCACTTTGTGGTATAATGGCAGCATGAAACAGACTTATCTTGAAATCGGCCGCATTCTGTCCACGCACGGACTGGTCGGCGAAGTAAACTTTGAACACTGGGGCGACGACGAAAAGGGAGCACTTTCCCTCAAGACTGTCTACACCGACCCCAAGGGTCTTCGTGCGCTGAAGGTGCGCCGCGCCCGCATGGGTACCAAACACATTCTTTTTACCTTCGACGGCATTGACAACGTGGATGCCGCCGCTCTCTTGCGCATGAAAACGCTTTGGGCGCGCCGCGAGGACCTGGCAAAAGACGACTCCACCGTCTTTTGGGCAGACCTCATCGGCGAAGAAGTGCGCGACGAAAAAGGCATTGTATTCGGTAAGATCCGCGATATTTACAACCGCGGAGCCAGCGACATCTGGGAGATCGAGACCGATAAGGGAGAACGCATTCTCTTCCCCGCCGCGCCGGTCTTCGTCAAAGAAGTGACGTGCGAGGGCGCCGTCATTGCCCCGCCGGAGGGACTGTTCTGATGCTGCGCTTTGACGTGATGACACTCTTCCCCGAAATGGTGAAGGCGCCGCTGTCCGAGAGCATCATCGGTCGCGCGCAGAAGGCAGAAAAACTGAAAGTCGTCTGCCACAACATCCGCGACTACTCCAAAGACCGCCACCACCGCGTGGACGACACGCCCTACGGCGGCGGAAAGGGCATGCTGATGATGCCCGATCCCGTTTACGACTGTTTTTGCGCCATTCCGAAGGAGGGCGAACGCCGACGCGTGATCTACCTCTCCCCCAAGGGCAAGGTGCTGACGCAAAAGAAGGCGCGCTCTCTTGCAACTTTTGACCAGATCATTCTGCTCTGCGGGCACTACGAGGGCATTGACCAGCGCGTGCTCGACGAGATCGTAGAAGAAGAGCTTTCCATCGGCGACTACGTGCTCACGGGCGGCGAGCTTGCCGCAACCGTGGTCATCGACGCGGTGGGGCGCCTGATCGACGGCGTGCTCCCCGACCCCATCTGCCACGAGGAAGAAAGCCTGTCCTCGGGACTTTTGGAATACCCGCAATATACGCGCCCCGTGGAATGGCACGGCGTGCGCGTACCGGAAGTGCTGCAGGGCGGCAATCACCAAAAGATCCGCGCCTGGCGCGACGAAAAAGCCGTGGAGCTCACGGTGAAGAACCGACCCGACCTACTCAGCGACAAAGGAGAATCTTAATGGCAAAAAAGCCGAGAAGCAATCTTTTCTCCCGCTTTTCCCTCGCGTGGACGAGGGTCTTTGCCACGTCCGTTTTTGCCCGCTTCCTCGCCCTGTACGGTGAGTGGAACGAGGGTCTCTCACAGGGGATCTTTGCTCCGTTCGCGCGCTTTTTTGCATCGAAAAAATATCTGTTTTTAAAATTCAAAGGCGGTTTTGCACGCCAAGTGGAAAACAGCACCCTCTCCCGACTATGCCGCAGATACACGACCTTCTTCGCCACGCTGCGGCTCAAGAGCGTGGGACTGTTCTTCTTCGTCTTCGGCATTTGCAACTGTCTGATCTTCCTCTCCCGCCGTTTCCTTTCCCTCTTCGGCGAAGCGGAGAGCTCCCAACTTCTCTTCGGCCTGTTTGCCACCCTCGCCTCTCTGCCGCTGTTCTCGCGCAGACGCTCGCTTTCCGTCGCAGTGAAGAAGAGCCGCATCCTCGGCGCCCTGTTCTCGGAGGTCGCCCTCTTGCGTGCCGAGGACTTTTCCCGCGCGCACTCACACTCCGCAGACGCGCTCACCGCTTTTTTGGGTTTCGGCGCGGGCGCTCTCTCGCTCTTTGTCAATCCGTTTTTTATCCTGCTTGCCGTCTTTGCCGTCGTGCTTTGCGCCCTCTCGCTCTACAAACCCGAGTTCGGCGCGGCGCTGACGCTGTTCTGCCTGCCCTTCGTCCCGCAGAACGTTGCCGCCATGCTCACGGTATTCGTGGGCGCGTGCCTGCTCTTTAAGATGCTGCGCGGCAGACGAAGCGCAACCTTCGACCTGCTCACGCTCGTCTCCCTCATCCTTGCAACGGTCGTGCTATTCTGCGCGCTCTCCTCCCGACTTGCTTGCCGCGAACAAGGCCTTCTCTTGCTGATGGGAATTCTGTGCTTTTTCATTTTTGCCAATCTCTCCCGCCGCCGCGCGGTCTTCACCGTGCTCATCGGCGCATTCGTCGCCGGTACGGCAAGCCTTGCCGCGATCAACACGCTCTTCCGCTTCCTGCCGGAACAATTCGTCACGGGTGCTCTGCGCGGTTTTTACCTCACCTTGACCGCAAACGCCTCGCCAGCCGTTGCACTCTGCGGAGCCATTCTCTCCCTCTACTTGGTACTGCGCGCGAAAACCGGTGCTCACAAGCTCTTCTCCTTCGTCGCGCTCCTCCTGCTCATCCTTGACCTTTGGATCTCCGCCTCGCTTTCCACGGCGCTCTCGCTGATGATCTCCGCGGCGGTACTGCTGTGCGTCTCGTCCCGCGCACTTTTCTTCTGCATTCTCGCGCTTGGCATCGGCACGCTCGTCTGCCTGCCGTTCATCGAAGGCTCGCAGCTCGCCTTCCTCTTTGACGCCTTTGCCTCCAGTGCAGGCACGCCTCTCTTTTCCGTAAGCGGGCTGCCCGGGGGCTCGTTTGTCTTTGGCATCGGCGCTTTTTGCCCCGAGAGCCTCTCCGCCTTCGGTCTGCAAGGCGAAGTGTTACAAAGTCTTTCTCTCTACACACAACTGCTTTTGTCCGTGGGGCTTTTCGGGCTTTTCGTCTTTGGCGTTTTCTTCCTCTTCTCCTTCCAGAAAGCAATGCACTTCTACGCCGCGGCAACCTACAACCAAAACCGTCTGATGGCGCTTGCGCCGCTGATTGCCTCCCTTGCGCTCCTGATCTGCGGCCTCAGACTTGACCTAATGGCCGACGCCCGCACCTTCATCCTGCTCTTCTCCTTTGCGGCGATCTCCTCCGCCACGGTGGACACGCTCAAAAATGAAGACGCCGTGATTCTCAACCGTTTTTGAGGTAAATAGCATGAAACCACTCGTCCTGAACAAAACGCGCTTCAATGTCTTTGACCTTGTGCTCTGCCTCGTGCTCCTCTCCCTTGCAGTGGGGCTCGTGCTGTACTTGGCTCCCCTCGGTCAAAACCGTCAAAACGCCACTTTCACCCTCAACGTCTCAGGCGTAAGGGAAGGGTTTTTGGCGCGCCTGTCCACCTTGGACACGGTATACGACCAGAGCGGAAACGTTGTACTCGGCAAGATCAAGTCCATCTCCTACACTCCGGACACCCTCAGCCTCACCGATCCGAAGACCGGCGAAACGGTGGTGACAGACTACCCCGAGGGTACGCTGTACACGCTGGTTCTTGAGATCTCCACCGAGAACGCCTCTCTCTCCGAAAAGGGCGAACTCACCGTCTTCGGCACGCTCATCGCCGAGGGCAAAACGCTGTCCGTACGCACGCAAAAACTCGCTCTCGCAGGCATTTGCGGCACCGTGCTCACTACAGGAGGTGCAAAATGAAGCAAACTTCCTCCCGCCGCTTTAATTCCGTAGACTTTTTCGTCATCATGCTCGCGATCGCCGCCGTTCTCAGCCTGATCCTGCAGGGCAATCTTGCCCGCTCCATCGCCTTGGAGGACGTGGGAGAGGCCTGCGAATACACGCTGCTTCTCTCCGCGCAGAAGGCAGATCAGATCACGCTTATCCGCGCGGGCGACGAACTCGTCCACGCCGAAACGGGTGAGGTCCTCGGCAAGGTGCGTACCGTGCGCCGCGAAAACACCGTGCGCTACGCCATTGACGAACAGGGTGGCGTGGCTCCCTATGCCGACGCCGACTTCTTCGACCTCACGCTCACCGTCAGCACAACGGGTAAAATGCGCGAAAACGGTTTCTTCTTAAACGGCACCATTCCCGCCACCGCCGGAGACACGCTCCCCCTCGCCACCCAAGGCGACACCGTGCTGACTGCGCTGGTTCTGGGCTGAAAAAGCGCCGTATCTCCTTGCATAAAACAGATTTTACTTGCTTTTTTTATTCATCTGTGCTATACTGACAAAAACGAAACAGCAGTTTTTCTGAAAACGACTTCAAACGGAGATTTGAACATGATTTCGAAAGAAGTAACCGTCACCAACAGCGTGGGCCTGCACGCCCGCCCTGCCACTTATTTCATCAAAGAAGCCAACACTTACCAGAGCTCCATTTGGGTGGAATGCGGCGACCGTCGCGCCAACGCCAAGAGCCTTCTGGGTGTCCTCTCCCTCGGAATCAAGAAAGATACCACCGTCAACCTCATCGCCGACGGAAACGATGAAAAAGAAGCCATTGCCGGCTTGGAAGCTCTGATCATTACGGGCTTTAACGACTGATATTGCATGCTGAATACCGCCCGAATTTCGGGCGGTATTTTTGTTAAAGGAGAATCCATGAACCACGAAAACAGAACTGCCGTGCTCTTACAAAAGGCGCGCCTTCTGCCGGAAAGCCCGGGCATCTACCAGATGTTCTCCGCCTCCGGCACACTTCTGTACGTGGGAAAATCCAAGGCGCTCAAAAACCGTGTCTCCTCCTACTTCCAGGCAGGGCCGAAAAATCGCAAGACCGAGCGGCTCGTGGAGCAAATAGCCGACTTTACCACCATCGTCACCGCGACGGAAGAAGAAGCGCTCCTGCTGGAAAACGAACTGATCAAGCTCCACAAACCGAAATACAACATTCTCTTAAAAGACGACAAGAACTACCCCTATCTCTACCTTCCGACTGACAAACCCTTCCCGCGTCCCGAACTGCGCCGCCACCGCGCGGAAAAAGACCGCGGGCTCTACTTCGGCCCTTACAGCAGCGGCAACGCGGTATACGAGATCATCCGCGCGGCAAACACGCTCTTTTCTCTGCCCCGTTGCAAGCGGCACTTCCCCGAGGATATCGGAAAAGGCCGCCCCTGCCTGTACTACGACATGGGGCGTTGCATGGGTCTGTGCACGGGAAACGTCAGCGAAGAAGACTACAACAAGAAGCTCGACGACCTCCTGCTCTTCTTGCGCCACGACCACAAAAAACTGCTCGCTGCGCTGGAGGAGGAAATGCTCGCCCTTGCCGCAGAGATGCGCTTTGAAGCGGCGGCGAGTGTGCGCGACACCATACAGGCGCTGAAAAAGTTGGGCGAAAAACAGCACGTGCTCGCCGCCCCCGACTACTCGGCAGACGTATACGCTCTCTATGCGGACGAGGTGCTTCCCACCGTCTCGCGCCTGACGATCCGCCGCGGCAAACTCATTGACGCGACGCACTTCACCTTCTCCTCCTCTCAGATCGTGTCGGCGGAGAGCTTCTACTCCCTCTTGTACGACCACTACCGTCTCACCGACGACCTACCGCGAAACGTCCTGCTCTCCCCCGAGCTTTTTGACGCAGAAGACACCCTGCTTGCCGAACTGTTGCACCGCAGGGCGAACCACGCCGTCAAGATCCATTCCCCGCGCCGCGGAGACGGCGTGCGCCTGGTCGCGCTTGCCCGCGACAACGCCAAAAAGGAAAGCGAACACCGCAAACAAAAGAACGCGAGAGAGGCCTCTACCCTGCAAGAGCTTGCAGACCTTCTGGGGCTCGCCGAGGCGCCGCACCGCGTGGAGGCATACGACATTTCCAACCACGGCAACGACTCCATTTACGGCGGCATGGTGGTTGCCGTAAACGGCAAGCCCAAACGCAGTCTGTACCGCTCCTTCTCGTTGGAGCAAGACTTAAAGGACGATTACGCTGCAATGGTGGAGGTCCTTCTGCGCCGCCTTTCTCACTCAGACGAAGAGGGCTGGGAGACGCCCGACCTCATTCTGCTCGACGGCGGCATGACGCACGTCTCCGTGGTGCGCAAAGCGCTTCGTGAACACGGTTTTCCCCGCATTCCCGTCTTCGGCATGGTTAAGGACGAGCACCACAAAACGCGCACGCTTGTGACGGATACGGACGAGATCTCCATCGCAAAGTTCAACGCCGTATTCGGCTTTATCTACTCCCTGCAGGAGGAGGTGCACCGCTTCTCCCTCTCCCGCATGGACCAAAATCGGCGCAAAAAACTGCTTTCCTCCGCGCTGCGCGAGATCGCAGGCATCGGCGAGCAAAAAGAAAAGGCGCTCTTGCGCCATTTCAAGTCGATCAAAAAGATCCGCGAAGCGAGTGTTGAGGAGCTTGGCGCCGTGAAGGGGATCAGCCAAAAAGACGCCGAAAACGTCTGCCGCCACTTCCGCGAAGAAAAATAAGGCTTGGGATCTTCCCAAGCCTTTATTTTACGGTGATGTTGTATTTTTCCAAAAGTGCCGCGGGGTGGTAATCCATCTTTGCACGGCGCAGGCCGAGGTCGCCCGCGTCGTCCTCTCGGTTGACGAAAACGACACCCTCCCTCACAAAGCGAAAAAGAAAAAGATTCGTCAGTTTTTGGTACACGCCCTTATAAGCGCGATCCGCCTTCTCGATATGGGTAAAAAGCGTGTCGCCGAGAACCTCGCCCAAGGAGAAGCCGACGATCTTCTCTTCCACGTACAGCACCGCGCCCTGCATGCCGCAAAGCGTGGGATCGGACAGTACGCGCTCGCACCCCTCGCGCTCCAACTGCTCCACGTGCGA
>JAFYLE010000123.1 GCA_017537265.1 Clostridia bacterium
CATCGGTGAGCCCGGCGTGGGCAAGACCGCCATTGCGGAAGCACTAGCACAGCGCATCGCTGACGGCACGGTGCCGCACCGTCTGAAAAACCGCGAGATCTTCGTGCTCGATATGACCTCCCTCGTTGCGGGAACGCAGTTCCGCGGACAGTTTGAAAACCGCATCCGCGCGCTGATCACCGAGGTGAAAAAGTGCGGAAACGTCATCCTGATGATCGACGAGATCCACACGCTGGTCTCCGCCGGCGACGCCGAGGGCGGCATGAACGCCGCAAACATCCTAAAGCCCGCGCTCTCCCGCGGAGAGATCCAGGTCATTGGCGCGACCACGCTCACGGAATACCGCAAGCACATTGAAAAAGACACCGCTCTGGAGCGCCGCTTCCAAAGCGTGCTCGTGGATGAGCCGAGCATCGGAGAATCCATTGAGATCTTAAACGGCGTGGCGCCGCACTACGAGGCGTTCCACCACATTCGCATTCCGCCCGTGATCCTCGCCGACGCGGTGCGTCTCTCCGAGCGCTACATCACCGACCGATTCCTGCCCGACAAGGCCATTGACTTGATCGACGAAGCGGCAAGCCGTGCCTCCCTGGACAGCAAGGTGCTTGAACGCCTTGCGGTACTGACCGACGAGCGCGCGGAACAAAACCGCATTCTGGAAGAGGCACTCGCCGAGACCGAACCGACCGACGACACCTACGCGAAGATCGCGCACGCAAAAACCGCCCTTGCGGCAAGTGAAGAAGAATTCAACGCACTGCTTGCCAAACGCGACACGGAAGTACTCACACGCGACGACCTCGCGGCAGTCATTGAGATCTGGAAGGGCATTCCCGCCGCCTCCATTCGCCAAAGCGAATGGGAAAAGATCGCCTCGCTCCCGAACAAACTGCGCGCTCGCCTAAAGGGACAGGACGAGGCCATTGATGCGCTGTTCTCCTCCATTCGCAGAAACCGCGCAGGCATCTCCCCCAAGCACAAGCCCGCCTCCTTCCTCTTTGCAGGCCCGACCGGCGTCGGTAAGACGGAACTGGTCAAACAACTTGCCGTCGCCCTCTTTGACAGCGAAGAGGCGCTGATCCGTCTGGACATGTCCGAATACATGGAGAAGCACGCGGTCAGCCGCATCATCGGCAGTCCTCCCGGCTACGTGGGCTACGACGAAGCGGGACAGCTGACCGAAAAGATCCGCCGCAAACCCTACTCCGTGGTGCTCTTTGACGAGATCGAAAAGGCACACCCCGAGGTTCTCAACATTCTCCTGCAGATCCTCGACGACGGCCGCATCACCGACAGCCACGGCAAGCGCGTCAACTTCGAAAACACGGTCATCGTCATGACGACCAACGCGGGAAGCGCCAAAGGAGAGGCCGTCGGCTTCTCTCGCTCACAAAAAGAGCAAAGAGGCGAACACACCAAAAAGGCGCTCTTGGAATTTTTGCGCCCCGAATTTTTGAACCGCATCGACGAGATCATCACCTTCTCCCCGCTCTCGGAGGAGACGATGGTGGAGATCGCCTCCATCATGCTCTCCGACATCCGCGACACGATGAAGGAAAACGGCATCACCCTAACCTACACCGACGACATCTGCCGCCACGCCGCGCGCGAGGGCTACAGCGAAAAGTACGGTGCGCGCCACCTTCGCCGCTTCTTGCAAAAGAACGTGGAGGACAAGATCGCCGCCCTGCTTTTGGACTCCTGGCAGACGCCGCCTGACGAGATCACCCTCTGTATCACCGACGGAGAACTGATTGCAAAGGCATAAACACAAAGGCTTGACATGAACTTACTTGACATTTCACCGGAACAACTGTGCCAGATCCTGCGCTGTGACCCTGCGCGGGGCCTGAGTGCGCTCTCTGTTCTGCAGAACCGCAAGGAATTTGGTGAAAACACTCCGCCCGACTCCCTCTTTGACGCAAAGAACATCCTCAAGGGCCTGTTTTCCAACGTGCTGTTCTGCATGTTTTTGGCGCTCTCCGTCTTTTCCCTGTTCACGGAAAACCGCGCGGTTGCCACGGTGTGTCTGATCGTTGCCGCTCTGTTTTACACCGCTTTCTACTTCTTTTGTATGTACAAGGCCCGCCCGCTCACGCAGGCAAAACGCGCCTTGGATGCGAAATACCACGTGCTGCGAGACGGCAAAAAACAGATCATCCGCATCGGCGAGATCGTCCCGGGCGACATCCTGTACCTGTCCCGCGGCGAATACGTGCCCTGCGACGGCATTCTGCTCTCCTGCCGCGATATGAAGGTCTGCCAAGTACAGATCGACTCGCGTATGCAGGCGACCAAGCACGCCTACGCCGCCATGGAGGAGGCCGGCCGAGACAAGGCGCGCGCCACCCTCTACTGCGGCAGCGTCGTGCTCTCGGGCGAGGGCATTCTGCTGGTGTGCAACACGGGCAAAAACATTGTGAAAAACAGCCTTTCCGTCCGCCGCCGCGCGCACCTTCCGCGCCCGCTTGCCGCTGCCGCGGACTACGCACGCCGCCTCTCTCTGGGGCTGTGCTGCATTGCGACGCTGATCTTCCTTTTGGGTACCTTCCTCGGAGTGGATGCGTTTTCCAACTTCTTCCTTTTGTGCACGGTCGCCGTTGCGGTACTTCCCGAGCTCTGCGAGGCACTGACGCGACTGGTGATGGTACTGCCCCTTGCCGACTTGAAAAAACGCGGCTGCCTCGTGCAGAACTACGCCTGTCTGGACGCGCTTCTTGAGACCGACCGCATTCTGGTCGACTCTCCCTCCTACTTTTTGGATGCGGAGATCCGTCCCTCCACCTACTTCTTTGCAAACTACCCGAGAAGCGTACGCGAGGTGTCCGAAGGACTCTTTACCCTCATTTCTTACTGCCGTCTGTGCTGTGAAGACAACCCCAAACGACGCGAACAGATGTGGTACGGCAAAAGCAGCATTGACGCTGCCATTTTGCGCACGGCACCCGAATTCGGCATAGACGCGGAATACTTAAACCACTCCTACCTCACCATTTCCCGCACGCCCTTTGACGAGGCGCGCGGTTTCTCCGCCGCGCTGATCTTGGAGCGTGAACGCTGTTACCAGATCGTGCGAGGCCGTCCCTCGGACGTGCTTGCGCGATGCACCCATTTCTGGCAGGAAAAACGCAGTGTTGCCCTTTCCACCGCCGGAAAAGCGCGTCTGTACCAGGCCGCCGACCAAATGGCCGCCGACGGCGAAGTGGTCGTGGCGATCGCGCGCCGTTTTTGGCGCAGCGTGCCTGCCGACGTCTCTCCGGAAGAAGCGGAATACATGACGTTCGTCGGTTTTCTGACCTTCCGCACGCCCATGCGCGCCGAGAGCGCCGAGGCAGTCGCCTCCTGCCTGAACGACGGTGTAAAAGTGCTTCTTTGCACCGACAACGACCCCGACGCGACCCTCGGTATTGCAAAGAACATGGAATTCTTTGCCGACGGCGCAGAGCCCTACATTCTGACCGGTGAAAAAGCGCGCCGCATGGACCCCGTGACGCTCCTGGAAAGACTGACCGAAGGCCGCGCGTTCTGCGCCTTGAGTTCCGCAGGCAAACGCAGTCTGGTGCTTGCGCAAAAAGAGGCGGGACACACGGTGCTTGCCTGCACGCACTCCTCCAACGACACGCTGACCCAAGAGGCTGCGCAAGTCAACGTGGTTTGTGCGCACGATAAAAACCCCGCTCTCATTCAAAACGCGGACATCGTCCTGACACGCGAAAAATTCGAACTGTTGCCCGAACTTTTGCGCATGACGCGCACGGTATTTTTGAACAGTCTGCGCATTCTGCGCTTCTCCATCCTACTGATGGTCGCCCTTTTCTCCACCGCACTCTTCTCACTCTTCTTCGGCGGCGCAACGGTGCTTCTGCAACCCCTGCCCGCGCTCCTTCTGGGGCTGGGTTTCTTCCTGGTGGCGTGCATTTTCCAATGCAAAGACAAAAAACTCGTCACCTCCCTCTCCCCGATCGAGAAAAACGACTTCCTGCGTGCAAAGCTCGGAGAACTCAGCGCCTACGGCGCGACGGTGGGCCTGCTCATCGGCGCGGGCAGTGCGCTGTCCTACCTCATCACCGCGCTCTTCTGTCATCCCGCCGAGGCAAGCGGGGCGGCTCTGGTGACGCTTTACCTTGCCACGCTTTCCGCCTTCTTCTCGGCACGCAAAACCAAGCCGCTTACGGAAGCGGAATTTCACATCAACGCGTTGACGGCGCTCTCCGTGCCGATCTTGCTGTCCTTGCTTGCCGTTTTGCTCCTCGTGCCGGCGGTGAGCGTGCACCTGGGACTTTTGGTACCGCCCGTCCTCACGCTGCCCATTTCCCTCTTCTTCGCCGCGCTCCCCCTCTTTGTAGGCGAAGCGTTCAAACACGTACACTCGCGCTTTCTGCGCAAGAAATAATTTTTTTATTCTGAAAGGAGTCATACCATGACCACCGTCAACAAACAATCCCTCATCGGAGAAGTCCTCGAACTCGATCCCGCCCTTGCCGAATTTTTCTTTGAAATCGGCATGCATTGCCTCGGTTGCCCCGCCGCTCGCGGCGAATCCATTGAAATGGCCTGCGCCGTCCACGGCACCGACGCCGACGAACTGATCGCCAAGATCAACAACTATCTGGAAAACAAGTAATTGCAACACTTAAAAAACAGGCTGGAAACCCTTTGTGCGCTCGTGCCCCGCTGTCCGCTCGTCGCGGATATCGGGGCTGATCACGCATACCTGACCATCGCGCTCTTGGAGCGAGGCATCGCCGCGCACGTACTGTGCACGGACTTAAGCCCAAACTCCCTGGACAAAGCGCGTGCGGCCTTGGCCAAAACACCCTTTGAAGATCGCGTGACCTTCTGTCTCGGCGACGGACTTCTGGCCATCGGCGAGCATGCGCCGAATGCGATCGTGATCGCGGGAATGGGCGGCGAGACGATCGTCGACATCCTCAGCCAAAGCACGCCGAAAGAGGGCGTGTCCTACCTTTTGCAACCGATGACGCGCGCCTCCCACCTGCGCCGTTTTCTGATCCGACACGGCTTTACCGTTGCCGAAGAGCGGCTTGCCAAGGACGACGGGCGCGTCTATCCCATTTTGCGCGCAGTAAGATCCACCGAAAACGAGATCTGGAACGAGGTGGACTACATCTGCGGCAAAGCGCACCTTTTCCCGGAGCCCGACGCGCTCACGCGCGAATACTTACAAAAAATACACCGCGCGTTCACCCGCCGCAAAGCGGGTCGCGTGACGGCAAAGCTTGATACCGCCACCGAGGACGCGGTCCTCTCTACCCTAAACAAACTACTGTAAGGTGACCTATGACTGTTCGCTCCTTCTACCTTGCGCTGTGCGAGCGCTACCCCGAAGAAAACCGCTCTTCCTTTGACTTTGACGGACTGCAGCTCTGCCCCGATGAAAACCGCGAAGTCAAAACCGTGCTTGTCGCACTGGATCTGACGCGCGAAAGCGTGGACATGGCCATCGAGACGGGCTGTGACGTGCTCTTGACCCACCACCCGATCCTCTTCTCCGGCGTGCGCACGCTGGATCCCTCTTCCAACATGGATGCGGAAAACGCCACGCGCCTCATTACGCACGGCATTGCCCACATCAGCCTGCACACGCGCTTTGACGGCGGAAAAGGCGGCATCAACGACGCGCTTGCCAAAAAACTCGGACTCACCTGCATCAAGCCCTTCGGCATAGACGCAAACGACCCCTTCCCGCTTGGCAGAAAGGGTGAGTTGGAACACGAGATGCAACCCAAGGATTTTGCCGCGTTTGCAGCAAGCGTGCTCGGCTGTCACGTGCTTTTGACCGACGGCGGCAACACGGTAAAGCGCGTTGCCGTGCTCGGCGGGGCTGCCGGTGAATTCACGGAACGCTTCGTGGAGGAGGGCGACTGTGACGCGCTTCTCACCGGAGAGGTCGCTCACCACCGCAAACTCCTCGTCGCCCACGCAAGAAAGACCCTTGCGGAAGCCGGCCATTACGGCAGCGAAAAGATCTTCATCGAGGCCATTCTGCCCGTTATCTCCGACGTGGATCCCGCCATCGCAACCGCTCCCTTTTTTGACACCGCGCACGAGATTTGCGTACTCGCTTAATTTTCCAAAATCGACTTGAAAAGTACGCGCGCGCGTGCTATAATATACTTTGTAGATTTTTGTTTGCGGCCCTTGTCGCAGAAAGGATTTCCATGAAACGTTTTGTTGCTCTTTGCCTGTGTGCGGCGATGGCCGTGCTGAGCTTGGCATCCTGTGCCTTCGATCCCGACGATCGCGGTGCGATCATCCCGATCTATCTCACCGAAGCGGAGGCAAACCTCGACCCCTCTGCGGTCATTTACGACAAGGACGTATTTAAATACACCACCCTGCTCTTCGAAGGTCTGACCGTCGTGGGCGAAGACGGCAGCGTGAAGGCCGGTCTTGCCGAAAAGTGGACCACCGACTTCAACGAAGAGCGCGGCGAATACTTCATCGAATTCACCCTGCGCGACACCCACTGGAGTGACGGACGCGCCCTTCTGGCCGACCACTTCGTGTACGCCTGGAAACGTCTGCTCTCCCCTGCAGTGGCCTCCGACGCCGCCTGCCTGCTCTTCGACATTAAGAACGCTTCCAAGGTCAAGAGCGGTGAGATGACCGTCGACAGCCTCGGCGTGTCCGCTCCCAACCGCTTCACCTTGCGCGTGGAGTTGGAAAAGAAGATCGACATCGACCTCTTCCTTGAGACGGTGGCAAGCCCCGCCCTCGTTCCCCTGCGCTACGACGTCGTGAGCGACTTTGCCGACACTTGGGCCACCTCAACCGAAAACTTCCTGTCCTGCGGTCCGTTCTCTCTGTCTGCAATGTTTGAAGACGAATACATGCTGGACAAGTCCTCCAACTACCTGATCTCCCTTGATCCCAAGGTGCAGGAAAACCCCAATACTTACGTCAAGCCCGCAAAACTCTACATCGACTACACCACGTCCAACACCAACAACTGGAACGCGCTGGTAAACAAAGAACTGCACTACCTTGACGTGACCTCCGTTCCCAAGGGAGCCGAAGAACTCGCCAAGAAGATCAAGAGAGACGACCTGCTCTCCACCGCGACGCTCTTCTTAAACAACGAAAACACCCTGCTTGCCGACCGTGACGTGCGCCGCGCAATGTCCCTGGTGCTCGACCGCAACTCGCTTGCCTCCGCCCTCGGCTTCGGTGCAGTGCCTGCAACCGGCTTCGTCTCAAACGGTGTCTTCGACAAGTCCAACGGTTCCTCCTTCCGCAAAACGGGCGGAGATCTCATCTCCACCACCGCGGACGTTAACGCCGCAAAAGAACTCGTGAAGGGCAAGGACCTCTCCGTTGAAATCAAGCTCCAATACCGCGCCCAGTACGAAGACTTTGCCGCTCTGCTCAAAGAAGCTTGGGAAATCCTCGGCCTGAAGGTGCGCCTCGTGCCCGCCAGCGACAAGGTCTACAAGAACGTCCTCAAGGCACAGGAATTCGACATTCTGCTGCTCGACTTCCAGGGCCTTACCACCAGCGCCTACTCCTACCTGATGCCGTTTGCCACCGCATACTCCGGCAACTACATCGACGTGGACGGTGCCTTCACCAACCCGCACATGACCGGCTTTGACAACGCCGCCTACAACGAACTTGCCGACCGCGTCCATGCCGCGACCACCAAGAGCGAACGCGTGGCCATCCTGCACGAGATGGAAAGCATGCTCATCGACGAGATGCCCATCATCCCCCTCGCCTTCTGGCAGAACTGCTACCTCGTCTCCGGTGAGTTGAAGAACCTCACGTTCACCGGATTCGGCACCGCAAACTTCAAGGATGCGACCATCGGCGACTACCTGAAGAAGAACGCTGCGTGGATCGAAAAACGCGAAGAGCTCGAAGCTTCCCAAGAAGAAGAAGAGACCGCCGAATAAACCCTTCGGCTTATAAAAAAAGAGACTGCAACTGCAGTCTCTTTTTTTGCTTTACGCCCGTTTTCTTCTTTTCCTTTTCCACAGAAAGGAAACGAAGAAAAAAGAAAGCCGATCGATAAAAGCAGGATACCGAAGCTTGGCACAAGGCGCGTCCTTCCACGGTGGGCGCGCCTTGCGCAGAGCGTATTACAGGGCGCAAAACAACCGACAAGGCAAACGGCCTTTTCTTAAAAAACGGTTTGCGCCTTCGCCGCAAACTACAACACGCGGCGAATGGTGTAACCCGCGGGCGCGTGGCGGGTATCGTAGAGGGGGTGAGTCGGGTCAAGGGAGGAAACGGCGACAAAGCCCGTGAAAGCAGAGGCGTGGAGGAAAGTGGTTTTTGTCAAGAGCAGTCCGACGTGGGAGTCAAAGAGAACGAGGTCGCCACGGCGGGCGGTCTGCGCCGAAACCTCGGGCAAGACGTGCATTTGAGCCGTGCTTCTCGGTAAATTGACACCCCAAAACGAGAAGGCGAGAAAGACGAGTCCCGAACAGTCTAACGCCAGATCGGAAGTGCCGCCCCAACGATACGGCGTGCCGAGCAGGCTTAACGCAGTATCGCAAACGGCGTCTGCCGTGGGGAGCTCCGTTACGGAAAGAGACAGATGTGCGCGGTGCACGTAGCCGATCTTGCCCGAGAAGAGGCGCACGGTGAGAAACTCTTCTCCGAGTGCGAGCACTTGCACGCGGCTAAAGCGCGGGAGTACAAACAGTTTCTCGCTCTTGATATCCGGCGAGGCCAAAACGTCCGCGCGGTAATTTGCGCGCCACAAATCGGGCGGCGGCACAACGTCCCACAAGGCGCGCGTCTTCACAAAGCCGCGGGTCAGCCCCTCCGTTTGTACCTCACAGATCTGCGAGCCGAAAGACAGGCACTCGACGCTGTGCCCGTAGAGGACCTCATCGACGACGTTCTTTTGCTCCGGCTCTTGATACACCTCCAACAGCGGTACTGTGACGAGCATAATTTCCTCCCACAAAAAGCGTTTTTGTCAGTATATGAAAAAAACTGCCATCGGTTCCGATCCAAACAGCAGTTTTTTCCAAAGAGGAAAAGATGTTATCGTTTATAAATTGCAAAGTGCGCCCACCGTATTCGGGTGCGCTTTGTGTTCTTATATGCCTTTTTTGCCTTTTGGCTTTCTTTTTGCTTCTTTTTCTTTCTCCCGAAAGAAAAAGAAGGCATTGTACGTCACGGTCTCGGTCACGTACGATAAGCAAAAAAAGGAGGTCCGATATGAAAAACGAAAAGAAGATCCAAGCCAAGATCGACGCCTATTTTGACTCCCGCAAAAGCCCGTTGCGCGCAAAGGACGGAGCGCTTCTGACAGACGAAGCCGGGCACGTGCTCTACGAGGTAACGCGGCCGCTGACAGTGACGGGGCTTTGCCGTGCGCTCGGCTTTTGTTCACGGGAAGAGATGATGGCGGTAAAGGACGAAAAAAGTGCCGAGGCGATCGCCTCGGCACTGCTTGCCGTGGAAGAATACGCAGAGGAAAAACTCTTCTACAAAGAAAGTTTTGCGGGGACGAAGCTGTTTTTGTCCGTCAACTTCCCGCGGTGGCGCCAAGGTGAGACCGAAGAAGCAGACGAGTTTCCCGAAGCGTATGAGATCTGGGCAAAATGATCAGTCAAGCTCCTTCTTGATCTGCGGCAAAAACGCAATTGCCGCGGCGGCAAGGGCGGTAATGACGATCTCGGGAATCATATACAGTCCGTTATAGACCGCGGAATACGCCACGGACAGACCTGCACCCGAAAAAGAATTTAAAAAGAAACTGTTGAACTCTGCGGGAAGCTCACTGCCCTCGGCAAAGAACCACTCTGCCCACGCGCCGTAGAAGAGCGCACCGGAGACGATATGGGTCACGTAGCGAAGCGAGACGCCCAAAAGCGCACCAAGCGGCAGGGCAACTTGCTTCTTGAACTTGCGGGTAAAACCCGCAAAGCCGATGACGGTATATGCAACGAGATAGTCAAGCACGCAGATGAGAAGCGCTTGCCACAAGATCATATACGAGTCGCTCTCGGGAATAAAGAATGCGGAAACGGTGCGCCAACTCAAGACGAGAAGCTGCAAAAGCGAGTAGCAAAACGCGCTTGCAAGCCCCCAACGCGTGCCGTAAAGATACGCGATGACAACGAGCGGCAACATGCTTGCGAGTGTGACCGAACCACCGAAGGGCAGGCGCAAATTCAGCACGTCGCTCAAAAAGGCGAGAACGACGCTGATGGCGATGAGCACTGCGGTGGTGGTCAGTCGACGTACGGAATGGGTTTTCATAAACAGACCTCCAAAAAAGAAATTCCGCACGGCAACACCATGCGGAAGAAAAGTCCGTTTATGACTCCCTGCGCCGGTATTAACCGTATCAGGTTCAAAGGGTCCGAGGCTTTGCACCTCATCTCAGCCGCCTTACCAGGCAGCACCCCTGTGTACGCGAAAAATATAACAGAAGAAAAAGGATTTGTCAAGAGAAGATGAACAAAATTGAAAAATTTTTAAAAACCATTCGTCCCTACCCCGCGCAACGCGCCTTCTTTGAGGCAACGGCACGCCGCATTGCTTACGGCGGTGCGCGCGGCGGCGGCAAGTCCTTCGCCATGCGAAAAAAACTTGCCATGCTTGCCCTAAACTACAGCGGGATCCAGATCCTGCTCTTGCGCCGAACTCTGCCGGAGCTGCGTGAAAACCACATCAACCCTCTGCGGCGCGAACTCAAGGGCCTTGCCGTCTACCGCGAAAGCACCAAGGAGTTTTTGTTTGCAAATTCCAGCCGCATCAAGCTCGGTTACCTTGCGGGCGACGCAGACGTACTGCAGTACCAAGGACAGGCCTACGAGGTCATCGGCATGGAGGAGGCAACGCAATTCTCCGAAGAACAGTACCTCGCCTTGACGGAGTGCAACCGACTCTCCGGCTCGTTGCGCGAGGACTTTACCCCGCGCATGTACTTCACCTGCAACCCCGGCGGGATCGGGCACGCGTGGGTCAAGCGCCTCTTCATTGACCGCGTTTACCGCGCGGGTGAGGAGGAGTCGGACTACGTCTTTATCCCCGCGAAAGTGTACGACAACGAGTTCATCATGCAGAAAAACCCCGACTACGTACGCGCGCTGGAGGCCTTGCCACCCGTGCGCCGCCGCGCGATGCTCGACGGTGACTGGGACGTGTTTGAGGGTCAGTTCTTCCCCGAATTCTCCCGCGAGAGGCACGTCTGTACCCCCTTTGAGCTTCCCGAAGACTACCAGGTGTTTGCCGCGTTTGACTACGGCCTTGACCGCACCGCCTGTCTGTGGCTTGCCTACCCGCCCGACAGGAGCCACCTTTACGTCTTTCGTGAGTTTTGCCAAAGCGACCTCATTCTCTCCCGCGCGGCGGAGGAAATTGCAAGCCGCGACCGCGCGGCAAAGCCCGCGCGCTTTTTCCTCGCGCCGCCCGACCTTGCGGGAAGACGCCAGGAGAGCGGCCGCGGAGGCTTTGAAATTCTGGCCTCAGCGGGGCTTTGCCACCTGAACCGAGCGGTATGTGCGCGCATTTCCGGCTGGCGACGCGTGCGCGAGTTCTTGCAAAGCACGTCTGCAGACGGCACGCCGTTTTTGCAGATCTTCTCCACCTGCTCGGAGCTAATCTGTTGCCTTGCAAAGTTGCAGTTTGACAAGAACGTGCCTGAGGACGCTGCTCTCTACCCGCACGAATACACCCACGCTCCCGACGCTTTGCGCTACGCGCTGATGGGCGCACCCTTCCTGCCCTTCTCCCGCGAAAAAGAGGAAAAGGTGAAACGAAAAACGCTTGCCGAAGAATTTTTCGGCAAGCGCGAAGATGATTATTATTCCTTTTTTACTCAGTGAAAAGCCGTGCGCAAATCTCCAAAAAACGCTGTTTGCCAACCAGGAAGTTGACTGCGTCAAGAAGGCGTGCGACGCCGAGTTCCTCGGGAAGGCCAAGCTCTTTTAACACTGCCTCGCGGCGGGACTTGGAATCCCGTCCTCCGAAGAGGCCCAATTCGTAAAGATCCCCTCTTTCCAGGGGGTCTTTTTTCGTCCCTTCCGCCGCCTGATAAGCAGAAAAAAGATTGACGAGCGTTTCGGTATCCATACCCTCCACGCCGAGCAAATTCTCCTTGGAGGGGGCGGTCTTACGACGCTCCTTGCCCTCACGCTTGGGGATATACAAATTCACGACGTCCGCATCTTTTCCGCACACAGACTCGATCCTGCCGCGAATGAGGCGACCCGCGCTGTCCGAGTCGGTCAGGAGAATGAGTCCGCAAGTCGTGGCATAGCGCCGCAGAAGCGCCTGCAATTCTTTGTCACGGAAAATACCGAAGCCGTCCGTTTGCAAAATGGGCGCATCAATAAGGGCGGCAAGACGGGCTTTATCGTACTTGCCCTCAACGACGACGGCGCGGTTTAAAGTAATCATGTCTCCCCTCGCAGCATGCGGCAGACGTCCGCGATGAGAGTCTGCAAAAGTACGTCACCGTCCAGAGCGGTGTTCTTGAGTTTGCGGTCAACCTCACTGCACAAAGCAAGGCACGAGGCAAGGCGAGCAGGCTCCATCTTCCGCGCGCGCTCCTTGAGCGTGCGGGTGCGGAAAGGCTTTAAACCAAAAGTTTTTTCTGCATCCATCTCGCTGATGCCGCCCTGCACGAGAGCAAGGTTTGCCACGCTGCGAGAAACGGTGGCAAGCAACGGAATGGGCTCAAACTTCATCTTGCGCAGGGTGTCGTACTCCTTCAGGGCACGGGCACAGTCCGTGCTCTCGATGGCGTCGGAAAGTTTGTAGACCATGGTCTCGTTGAGTTCGGGAAGTGCCTCGTCCACCATTTCCTGCGTCAGCACGCCGTCAGTGGCGCGGGCGAGGGCGATGAGTTTTTCGCTCTCGTTTTCCAAAAGCACCATATCCCCTGCTCCACGGGAACAAAAGAGGTCGATGATACGCTTCTCACTTTCCACGCCGCGGCTTTTGAACTTGGCTTCGTAATACGCACAAAGTTCCGACTGCGTGGGATGTGTGAAATTGACGACGGTAACGGAAGAGGGCAAATTCTTAAACGCCGGCAGATCCTTCAATTTCTTCTGCGTGCGAGGGATATTGCCGGAAAACGGAACGTCACACTCGAAAAAATAAAAAATTAAAATGAGATCCTCGGGAACCTCGGAGACAAGCGCGCAAAACTCCTCCGCCTGCTTGTCCGTCAAGCGGTGAAGGGCAAGTCCGCGCACGTCCAAAAAACGCAGATCGGAAAGAAAGGGCGGGCGCATGACCTCCGCATAGATCGGGGAGATGGGGTCATCCTCTCGCACCTCAAGAGTGGTGACGTTAAACTCGGGGGAAGAGGTCACAAGCGCGCGAAAACGGGAGAGGTAAACACGCTTTAAGTGTTCTTCCTCCCCGAAAAACAGGTAAGCGCCTGTGGGATGAGCCGACAGGCGCGCCTTGAGTTCCTTTGCCCCGATGACAGTCATCAGAGGATGTTTTCCGACAGTTGCACGCCACCGAGCAGGTGGAAGTGCAGGTGTTTGACGCTCTGACAGGCGTGAGCGCCGGTGTTGGTGATGATGCGATAGCCGTCTTCACGCACGCCGCAAAGGGCAGCCACCTTCCCTGCCGCCTCAAAAACGGCGGCAACGACGGCGCTGTTCTCCGCAGTGATGCCGTTGCAAGACTCAATATGCATCTTGGGAATGAGCAGCACGTGCACGGGTGCTTGCGGATTTAAGTCGTGGAAGGCGAGGACTTTGTCATCCTCATAAACGACGCGCGCGGGAATCTCGCCCGCGGCAATCTTGCAAAAGATGCAATCTGCCATAATATACCTACTTAAAGATCAGTGAGTTCTTCAAATTTGGCGCGGGCGTCCGGAATGCCTGCGGGGTTCTTACCGCCGGACTGGGCGCTGTCGGGACGGCCGCCGCCGCCACCGCCGCACAAGGGGGAGATGGTCTTGAGAATGGTGCCTGCAGAAAGACCTGCCGCAACGGCTTCCTTACCGCAGGAGGCACTGAAGAGCACCTTGCCGTCCTGCTCAGTGCAGAGCACGGCGCAGAGGCGCGGATGGCGATCCTTCAAGAGGTCGCACAAGAGGCGCATGGCCTCGGCGGTAGTGTCGGTCAAGACGCAGAAGAGGCGATCCGCCTTATCCCCTGCGACGATCTGTGCTTCCAACTCTGCCACACTTGCAACGGCAAGTTTTTCACGCAGGGAGGCGACAGTCTTCTTCTCCGCGGCAAGATTTGCGACAAGTTCCGCAGATTTCTTTGCGTTCTCGTGACGGTTGGGGCACTTGAGCGCGGAAGCGGTATCGACGGATGCGGCAACCTCTGCCTGATAAAGTGCCAAGAAATTGAGACCTGTCACCGCTTCAATGCGGCGCACGCCTGCGGAAATGCCGATCTCCGCAACGGGGGTAAACAGACCGATCTGTGCGGTGGAGGACACGTGGGTGCCGCCGCAAAGTTCCGTGGAGAAGTCGCCCATCTTAAGCATACGGACGGTGTCGCCGTACTTTTCTCCGAAGAGCGCCATGGCACCGGACTTGCGGGCAGTCTCGATATCGGTCACGACGGTATCGACGGTGAGGTTTTCCAAGATCTTCTCATTCACCAGCGCGGTGACGCGGGAGAGTTCCTCCTCGGTCAGAGCGGTGAAATGCTTGAAGTCAAAACGGGCGCGATGTTCATCCACAAACGAGCCTGCCTGCTCCACGTGGTCACCGAGCACTTCGCGCAGTGCCGCCTGCAAAAGGTGCACGGCGGAGTGGTTGCGACGGATGGCGGCGCGGCGGGCCTTCTCGTAAGAAACGGTGACGGCATCGCCCACGCTGACGGTTCCCTCTTCCACCTTCACGCTGTGGAGGAACACGCCGGAGGCAGTCTTCTGCGTATCGGAAACGGTGGCGCGGAAGGTGTCGGATGCGATCAGACCCGTGTCACCGACCTGGCCGCCGCCCTCTGCGTAGCAGACGGTGCGGGAGAGCACGAGCGTGGCTTCCCCTTCGCCGACGGCATCCACTTTGCCGTCTGCGGTGAGAATGGCAAGCACCTTGGCCTCCGCCTTGTCCTCGGTATAACCGACGAACTCGGTCGCATCCAGGTCGTGGTCCTGTTCACCCATGACCTCGTCCCAGCCGCCCGCTTTCTTCATGCGTTCGCGGGCGCGGGTGCGTTGTTCTTTCATCAGGGCGTCAAAGCCCTCTTTGTCAATGGAAATGCCGCGTTCTTCGCAAAGCTCGCGGGTAAGGTCGATCGGAAATCCGTAGGTGTCGTAAAGCTTGAAGCAATTCTCGCCGTCCAGGGTCTTCTCGCCCTTCTTTTCCGTCTCGGCCAAGATGCCGGAGAGGAGCACGAGACCCTTATCGATGGTCTTTGCAAAGCTGTCTTCCTCGGTGGAGACGACGCGGCAGATGTAATCTGCGCGGGCACGCAGGGCGGGGTATGCGCCCTCATTCTGAGAAATGACGGTCTCTACAAGCTCCGTCAGGAACTTGCCCTCGATGCCGAGAAGCTTGCCGTGACGGGCGGCGCGACGCAAAATGCGGCGAAGCACGTAGCCGCGGCCTTCGTTGGAGGGAATAACACCGTCGGAAATCAGGAAAACGGTGGAACGGATGTGGTCGGTGATGACGCGGATGGAGATATCGGTCTTATCGTTCTCGCCGTAGGTCTTGCCCGCGATGGCACAGACGTGCTCACGGATGCGGCGCACGGTATCGACCTCAAAAATGTTGTCCACGCCCTGCATGACGCAGGCGAGACGCTCCAGACCCATACCGGTATCGATATTGGGATGATCCAGAGGAGTGTAAGTTCCCTTACCGTCGGAGTCGAACTGGGTGAAAACGATGTTCCAGACCTCGATGTAACGGTCACAGTCGCAGCCGACCTTGCAGTCGGGCTTGCCGCAGCCGTACTGTTCGCCGCGGTCAAAATAGATCTCCGAGCAGGGGCCGCAAGGACCGGAGCCGTGTTCCCAGAAGTTGTCTTCCTTACCGAAGTGGGCGATGCGGTCGCGCTCCACGCCGAGAGACACCCAGATCTCCTCCGCGTCCTTGTCCTCAAGGTAGACGGAGGGGTACAGGCGGTCGGCGGGGATCTCCAGATCCTTGGTGAAGAACTCCCACGCCCAGGTGATGGCCTCGCGCTTGAAGTAGTCACCGAAGGAGAAGTTGCCGAGCATTTCAAAGAAAGTGCCGTGGCGTGCGGTGATGCCGACGCTCTCGATATCGGGCGTGCGAATGCACTTCTGGCAAGTGGTGACGCGACGGCACGGCGGCTCCTCAGCGCCGGTGAAGTACGGCTTTAAAGGCGCCATGCCCGCGGGGATGAGCAAAATGGAGGGGTCGTTCTGCGGAATGAGCGAGAACGAGGGCATGCGAAGATGGCCCTTGGATGCAAAAAAAGCAAGATAACGTTCACGAAGTGTGTTGAGAGAAAGCGGTTGCATAAATTCGTCCTTTTTGGCCCTTTTGGGGCGATTTTAATGATAAAAGATTATACCATACTCTAAATATAAAGTCAAACAATTTCACGCGCAAAAAAGAGCGCGCGAAGGTTTGACATTCGCGCGTCGGAGTGGTATAATACTTTAACTTGATTATAAGGAAAAGTGTGCGCCGAAAAGCCCTTGTTTTTTTCGAAAGCACACTTGTACCGAGGTTATTTATGGACTACTCCTTTTCCGACAACATCCGCGACTTAAAGCCCTCCGCCATCCGTGAGATCTTCAAGTCGCTTTCCGACCCGTCAGTCATCTCCTTTGCCGCGGGCAACCCCTCGCCCGAATCCTTCCCGAAGGAAGAGATGGCAGAGATCTCCGCGAAGATCTTCTCCGACTCCGCACTCGTATCCAAGGCGCTGCAATACGGCATCACCGAGGGTGATGCTCTGCTGCGCAAATTGGTGAGAGAGAGATTGGCGGAAAAATTCTCCCTGAAGAACGAGGGTGACGACCTCATCATCGTCACGGGCGGTCAGCAGGGGCTCGACCTCTCCTGCAAGGTCACCTGCAACCCCGGCGACGTCATCCTCTGCGAAGAGCCGACCTTCATCGGTGCGCTCAACTCCTTCCGCGCCTCCGGCGTGCGCCCTGTGGGCATCCCCCTCTCCTCCGACGGCATTGACACCAACGCTCTGGAAGAGGCCCTCAAGCGCGAGAAGAACGTGCGGCTCATCTACGTGATCCCCACCTTCCAAAACCCGACGGGGCTTACGACCTCTCTTGAAAAGCGCAAGAAGATCCTGGAGCTCGCCTCCAAGTACAACGTACTCATTCTGGAGGACAACCCCTACGGCGAACTGCGCTTCGCCGGAGAAGAGGTGCCCACCATCAAATCCATGGACACCGAGGGTCGCGTGATCTACTGCGGGTCCTTCTCCAAGATACTCTCCGCGGGCATGCGCGTGGGATTCGTGCTCGCGCCTGCCGCCATCACCCAAAAGATCGTGGTGGCAAAACAGGTAAACGACGTGCATACCAACGTGTTCTTCCAAATGATCTGCGCCGAGTACATGCAACACTACGACCTGGACGCACACATTGCAAAAACGCGCGCGCTCTACCGCAGAAAATGCACGCACATGCTCTCCTGCCTCGACCGCTACGTCGGAAATCTCGCCGAATACACCCGTCCCGAGGGCGGTCTGTTCATCTGGTGCAACACGCGTGACGCCTCCCCCTCCAAACCCATCGTGCAGGCCTGTCTGAAGGAAAAACTTGCCGTGGTGCCGGGTGAAGCTTTCCTGTGCGACACCGAAGCGCAAAGCAACGGTTTCCGCCTCAACTACTCCATGCCCTCCGACGAACAGATCGAACAGGGCGCAAAGATCCTCGCAGACGTGCTCAAAGCACGCTGACACAACACCTTGTAAGGAAACACTATGGACGACAAGAAAAAAGTAATCTTTTCCGGTGCACAGCCGACGGGAAACCTCACCCTCGGCAACTACTTCGGTGCACTGAGAAATTGGGAAAAACTGCAAAACGACTACGACTGTCTGTTCTGCGTGGTGGACCAACACGCCATTACGGTGCGGCAGGACCCTGCCGAATTGCGCCGCCGCACGCTGGAGACGCTCGCACTCTACATTGCCTGCGGTATCGACCCCGAGAAAAGCACGCTCTTCGTGCAGAGCCACGTGGACGCGCACGCAAGTCTTGCTTGGGTCTTAAACTGCCAGACGATGTTCGGCGAACTCTCCCGCATGACGCAGTTCAAGGACAAGTCCGCACGCCACTCCGACAACATCAACGCGGGTCTTTTTACCTACCCCGTTCTGATGGCGGCCGACATTCTGCTCTACCAAGCAGACCTCGTGCCCGTGGGTGCCGACCAGAAGCAACACATTGAACTGGCGCGCAACATTGCCCAGAGATTCAACCACAACTACTCCGACACCTTCACCGTGCCCGAGCCCTACATTGCCGACACCAAAAACGGTGCGCGCATCATGTCACTCGCCGAGCCGGAAAAGAAGATGTCCAAATCCGACGAAAATCAAAACGCCACCATTCGCATTCTGGAAAGCCGCGACGAGACCATAAAGAAATTCCGCCGCGCCGTCACCGACAGCGACAACTGCGTGAGGGCGGACGAGTCCAAACCCGGCATCACCAACCTGATGACCATCTACTCCTGCTGTACGGGCAAGACCTTTGAAGAGATCGAGCGCGAATTCGATTCCCGCGGGTACGGCGAGTTCAAGAGTGCCGTCGGCGAGGCAGTCTGTGACACGCTCGCACCCGTGCGCCGTCGCTTTGACGAGATCGTCAAGGACCGCGCCTACCTCGACAGCGTTATGCGAGACGGACGCGAAAAAGCCGCGCGCCGCGCCGCGCGCACCATGCGAAAAGTTTACCGCAAAGTCGGCTTCTACACTCCGGAGGATTAAAAGACCATGGAATCAAAAATTCTGTCCGACATCTCTACCCTCGAATTTTTGCAAAAGATCAACCTGGAATCGGTGTTCCTTGCCATCGCGGCAATGCTCTTCACCGGCCTCGTCTCCTTTGCTCTGACTCCGTTTGCCCGCGTTTTGGGCTTCAAGATCGGTGCGGTGGACATCCCCGACAACAAGCGCCACTTCCACCGCCGTCCCACCCCGCGCTGCGGCGGTGTGGCCATCTTTACCGCCTTCTTCCTCGGCGTGCTCATCTTTTACCGCCCGCTGACGATGGAGACCATCGGCCTGCTTTTGGGCACCTTCTGCATCATGCTCCTCGGTCTGTGGGACGACACGGTGCAACTCAAGCCTCTGGTCAAGCTGCTCGGCCAGCTCTTCTGCGCGGGCATTCCGATCGTCTGCGGGATCACCATTGACTCCTTCACCATCTTCGGTCACCAGATCACCCTCTCCCCCGTGGTGTCGGTGCTCGTGACCCTTTTCTGGATCGTCTTTTTGACCAACGCCGTCAACCTCATCGACGGTCTGGACGGTCTTGCCTGCGGTGTGTCGGCGGTATCCTCCGTCTCCCTGCTCATCTGCTCACTCATCTGCGCCCAGCTCACCGGTGAGCGCTCCATGCCGATGATCGTTGCCATTCTGGCCTCCGCCTGCATCGGCTTCCTTCCCTCCAACATGTCCCCCGCCAAGATCTTCATGGGTGACTCCGGCGCGCTCTCTTTGGGCTTCGTGCTCTCCACCCTGTCCGTCATCGGCCTCTTCAAGATCGACGCGGTGTACTCCTTCTTCATCCCCTTCATCATCTTCGCGCTGCCTCTGTTTGACACAGCGCACTCCTTCATCCGCCGCATCCTGCACAGACAAAGCCCCTTTGCCGCGGACCGCAAACACATTCACCACCGTCTGCTGGACTTCGGATTCAAACAGCAAGAAGTGGTCATCTTCCTGCTCTCCTTCTCGTCCATTCTCGGCATTTCCGCCATTCTTTTCTCCCTCGGCAAATACGTGTCCGCGCTTATCATTGCGGCCACGGCCATCATCCTTCTGGGCCTGATGTTCATCATCTTCCGCCACAAGAAGGTCGGTGAATTCCTGCAGATCCAACGCGAAGAATCCGTTGAGGACTCCAAGGAAGAATCAGTCAAAGAGGAGAAGAAACAGGAGGACTGAGATCAACAGCCAGTCGTGCTCGCGGCAAAACACCTGCCACAAAATGAGCCCAACGAGCAATAGCTCCTCCGTGGAAAACTCAAGCGACTTTTTTAAATGAAACAGATCTGCAAGCGGCGCTGCATTTTCCTTTGGCACACGCGGCGCGACGGGAGGGGTCTGCGAATTGACTGCGGCACTTTGCCCTGAGGCATTCTCGGGCAAGTGCCGTTCTCTTTTAAACGCTTCTTCCGGTTTGCGCACGACTTCAATCGGTGTCGGGTACACGGTTTTCTCCTTTCTCAAAAGCAAGCGAAAAGCCCTCTACGGCTCGTAAGGCCATAAGTGCAACGTCAAGCTTCTCTGCGGTATGGGTGGACAAATACGGACGAATGCCCGAAAACAGCGCCTCCCGCGAGGGGAGAGCGCGCGCTTTCCTTTTTTGTGATATGTCCTCCGCCTGTTCGGCGTGTGCTCCCGCCTTTGCCCCGCCGCCCAAAAAGGCGTCGAGAGCGCCCTTGACGAAGGCGGGGTTTTCCTTTAAAATGGAAGCGAGTTCACTGAGGTCCGCCATGATCACCCTCCAAAATGGACATCAGGTTCTTCACCCCGTCCTCTCCAAGCCACAAACGCGCGCGGTAGAGGTCAAACTCGCTGACGTTCTCCGCTTTTTGACGCAAGGCGGGCATATCGGAAAGCAGTTTTTCCTGCGCCTCGATCGGCAGTCCCAATGCGTCCATGACCGCGCGGATACGCGGAATGAGTGCCTCGTCACTCTCCTTGAGTAAGTTTGCGACGACTTGTTTTTCGTAATGCAATCGTCACACCCCCTTTCACACAGACATTCTATGCAAAACGCCCTTCGGAGGTTTCTATGCACCACGCGCCGAAAAAAGACAACGGCAAACTCATTGCCCTCTGTCTGCCCCTCATCATCCTCTCCTTCATTCTCTTTTTCCTCTCCAACCTGCTGCCCTACAAGGGACTTTGGCAGGCGGCGGGCGGAATTCTGCTCGTTATTTTCCTCTTTTTGAACCTGCGTTTCGCACTTGCGCTGTACCGCTACCAAGTTGACGGCACTTCCCTCATGGTCTTCCGCAAACAAGGCAAACGCGAAGAGAAGCTGTGCGACATTGAACTTTCCAGCGCCCTTGCGCTCTACAACGACGAAGAGTACAAAACGAAAAAGCCGAAATACGAGCTTTGCTACAACTTCTGTCAGAGCTTTGCATCGAGCAACCGCGCCTATTTCCTCTTCACCTTCAACGACGTACAGGAAAAACGCGCACTCGTCATCTTTGAGCCGAGCGAGGAAATGAAAAACTATATAAAAACCTTTATAAAAGAATAAGAAAAAGCCGCGCAATGCGCGGTTTTTTTGTTTGTTATCCGTTGCTTTAACGAAAGGGGCAAAAAACAAGTATAAAAAAAGCGGGGCCCCGTGCTCAAACAACGAGCACGGGGCCTTGATTGGCTTGATCCTTCCCCCGAAAAAAGCGGATGCGCTTACGGCACTTCAACCGGAAAAGGAGAGATCTTCTTTTTTACCAAATTTTCTTACTTAGCCGTTCTTTGGCTCTTTCTTTTCTCCCGAAAAGAGAAGACGAGAGTGCAGAGCAAAAAGCCCAAAAGCGCGCCGCAAAAGTCGATGAAGACGTCGCGCGCCTCACAGGAACGCCCCGGCACGAAAAACTGGTGGATCTCGTCGCTTACGGCATACAAAAGACAGTAGCCGAGAGAACAAAGTGAAGCGAACCCGAAGGCCGACCGCTCCTTAAAAAAGGCATAAAACGCAGCAAGTTCCAAGCAGAGGTAAATGCCGAAATGCGCACACTTGCGGATCACGTGAATAAGGGTATCCCAATCCGCGACGTCAAACCCCGGCACAAACAGCCGAATAAGATCCAAAAGCCAAAACGCAGCGCTGTCAGACACGGCAGAAGAAGTCGTGGCCGTCTGTGCGCTGAAACAAAAAATCGCCACCGACAGCAGGACCGTTGGAGTCCAGCAGATCAGGCGGCGAGTTTTATTCTTCATGGGGTTCAGTGCTCCTCGGGGGTATAAGTATCAACCACGCGGGCAAGCAGATCGATCACCTCGCCGCGCGAAGGCTGCACCTTGCCGTGCACGAGATGAGAAAGGTCTGCAATGGCCTTGGAAAACGCATTCGGGTCCACGTTGATGGGATGGCCGATGAAGATCTTGGCATTATCGGTCTTCTGCATTCCCTCTTCGCTCATGAGCAGTTCTTCGTACAGTTTTTCACCCGGACGAAGTCCGGTGAACTCAATGTCGATGTCCTTGCCCTCGCGCAGACCGGAGAGCTGGATCATCTTGCGGGCAAGATCCAAGATCTTGACGGGGTTGCCCATATCCAAAACGAAGATCTCTCCGCCCTTTGCCATGGCTGCGGCGGTCAAAACGAGCTGTGCCGCTTCGGGAATGGTCATAAAATAGCGGATAACCTCGGGATGGGTAACAGTGAGGGGGCCGCCTGCGGCGATCTGCTTCTTGAAAAGCGGGATAACGGAGCCGTTGGAGCCGAGCACGTTGCCGAAGCGAACCGCGACAAACTGCGTCTTGCTGTGGCGGTCGAAGGTCTGCACGACCATCTCACACAGACGCTTGGTCGCACCCATGACGTTGGTGGGATTGACGGCCTTATCCGTGGAGATGAGCACGAACTTCTCCACACCGAAGGCATCGGCGGCGCGGGCGGTGTTGAGCGTGCCGAAAACGTTGTTCTTTATCGCTTCCTGCGGGGAGAACTCCATAAGCGGGACGTGCTTATGTGCCGCCGCATGAAAGACGATCTGCGGTTTTTCCTCCTCGAAGATCTGCGAGAGGCGCGCGTATTCACGCACGCTGCCGATGTGCACGGAAAGGCTTATGCTCTTACCGTACTCACGGCGAAGCTCCTGCTCGATCTCGTAGGCGTTGTTCTCGTAAATATCCACGATGGCGAGGTGTCCCACGCCCATGGCGGCAATTTGACGGCAAAGCTCGCTGCCGATCGAACCACCGCCGCCCGTGACGAGCACGCGACGGCCTGCCAAAAGCTCCGGCACGCAGGCTTCCTTCAGATCAACCGGTTCACGCCCCAAGAGTTCATCCGGGGTGATTTCGCGCAGGTACTTGAACATGCGCATATTATGATCGTCGGGCAGATCCGAGACCTGCGGCAACACGCGCACCAAGATGCCGAGTTCGGAACAGAGATCCAAGATCTCCGCGCGCTTTTGGTTGCCGATGGACGGAATGGCAACAATGATGTAGTTGACGCGATACGTACGGGCAACCTCGCGAATGTCCCTCGTCGTGCCGCAAACGGGAATGCCTGCAAGATGGCGGCCGACTTTGCTCGGATCGTCATCCACGGCGGCAACGGGCACGAACTCGCACTTCTTATTTTCTCTCGCTTCCGCGACCAAGGCCATGGCGGCCTCGCCCGCGCCGACGATCAACGTGCGGCTGCGATTGCCGATGGCGTTGTGCCAAAGACCGCCGGTCGCAACACGGTAGACAAGACGGGCGAAAACAAGGCAGAAGCCGATGAAGAGACCGAGCAAGAGATAAAACGAGAAGGTATGCGCCATCAAGTTGGCGCAGAGCAGATCCAGCAGGGCAAACAAAACGGTGGAAAGACCCGTGGCAATCGTGCAACGCAAATAATCCGGTGCCTGTGCGTAACGCCAGACGCTGCGATTGACTGCAGAAAAGCGGAAGCAGACGAAAAACGCCCCCAAGAGTAACAGCACGGGCACGATCTGATGCCAGAACGTCACCCCTTGCGCATCGCTCGGGATGATGGCCCCGATGACCAGATAACACGCCAGAGCAACGACAAGATCCAATCCGAGCAAGATAAATCTGCGATATTGGGAAAACATGGGAGTTTTCTTCATGAATTTACCACCTAACGATTATTTAAAACGAAGTCTGCACAAGCATGAACTTCACGGATGACACGGTTTCCGAAGCGATCCTCAAGCGTGTCAAGACCCCGCTTCAGATCCGCCGTGCGATGCACGGGATCGTGGCAGTCCGTACCGACAAGATTGAGATAACCGCCCGAAACAAGTTTGCGCACGAACAGACGCGTGCTCAAGTTCTTTGCGGCAAGCGTGGCGGCGTTGACCTGAAACAGGGCACCGAATTCCCGAAACGCTTCCAAAACGTGCACGTTTCTGCGCACGGCCTCATACCGTTCCACGTGGGCAAGAATGGGCACGATGCCGTGCTCGTCACAAAGACGGCGAACGGCAGAGAACACCGCGTCGTCAAACTGCGCGTGATACGGCAATTCCAGAAGCATGAAACGCGTGCCTTCGATGCAGAAGTCGCAGACATTCTCAATGGAGGCCAGATACTTGGAAAAAAGCACCTCCGTACCCAAAACGAAACGGAAACCTTCCGCCTCTTTTTGGCTCTTCAGAAGTTCAAAGGCGCGGGCGCGGGCGGCGAAAAACGCACCGCTTTCCTGCACCTGAGGTTTAAAATGCGGCGTGAGCACAACCGTGTCCACACCGCATGCACGTTCTTGATTCAAAAGGGCAAGGCTATCCTTAAGATCCGCCGCACCGTCATCGATGCCGGGCAAAAGATGGGTGTGCAGATCTGCAAGCATGCTTATTTTCCCTCCGGATTACCCTTCTTGTCAGACTTCTTGTGCGCATAGCTGTAGCCGTAATTATAGCCGTAGTTCTTGTAGCTTCCGCCGCGCTTTGCTCTGCCGCGGTAATAAGTCACGGTCTCTTCCACGCCGTTTAAGAC
>JAFYLE010000017.1 GCA_017537265.1 Clostridia bacterium
GACCGTCAGCACCATGCTGAGGATCACCAGTATAACCGCGGCGGGAAGGGGCAGAACGGCGTTGATGCTCGTCGTGCCCGTAAGGAAGTGGATCAAGCTGTTGATGGGAATGGTCGCCAGCCACGTCACACCCACGCCGAACACGCCGGAAAGCAGACCGATCATGAAAGTCTCGGCGTTGAACACGCGGGAGATGTTGCGCTTCGAGGCACCGATGGCGCGCAGGATACCGATCTCCTTCGTGCGTTCCAAAACGGAAATGTAGGTGATGATTCCGATCATAATGGACGATACGACCAGCGAGACCGAGACGAAGGCGATGAGCACGTAGGAGATGACGTCGATGATGGTCGTCATGGAACTCATAAGCAGTCCCACGAAGTCAACGTAGCTGATCTTGTTTTCCTCTTTTGCACGGGAGTTGTAGCCTTCGATGCAGCGGGAGACCTCGTCTTTGTTTTCAAAGGTGTCCACGTAAATGCTCACACTCTCCGGTGCGTCAAGGCTCACCAGACCGAAGGCGGACATGTTGTCCTCGTAGGAGCCGGAGGAGATGTAGAGATCGTAGATCTTCAACAGTTCCTCGTCCTTGGGCTGTGCGAGATATGCGTCGAGCATCGCGGCTTTTTGCGTTTCGCCGAGCGCGGTGGAGGTGCCCGTCATTTGGCTCATGCCGCCCATGGTCGGAACGCTGCCGAGCGCCCCCTGCATCGCAGCGAGGCTTGTCAGCTGGTCAAAGAATTTTGCCTTCTCGCTCACGCCGAGACCCGAGAGGTAGGTGATGGTGTCCGCCACCTTTTGGGCGTCGTCCTCGGGTTCGAATTCCATGCCGTTCAACACGTTTTTTTCGGAGTTTTGGCTTTGAGCCAGGACCACGGCGCTCTCCTCGGTGTGCGAGATGAGGTAGTCGGTGAGCGCCTGCGTGTAGCCGAGCGGCGCGGAGATAAAGCTCTGATCACCCGAGGGGTAAACGATGCCCGTAACGTGCACCTTCACCGCATTTTTCAAGAGCGCGTCGAGTTTTTCCACGCTGTCCAGCGCGTTTTCAAAGTTGCCGTCTTCATTTTCTTGGTAGAAGTCGCAGGCGGCAAGCAGCATGAATTCCTTGTTGTAGATCTCGTCGTAGGTAAAGGAGTCGGCCTTCAGGTCCAGTTTTTCGCCCTTTTCCACTTGGGCGATGAGCTTGCGGTATTCGGAGGTGGGCAAGAATCCAAGACGGTACAGCGTCGCCGCGGCAATTTCTCGGTTTTCGTCCACTACGAGCACAAGTTCATTGTACTGTTCGGGCCATCTGCCGCCTTCGATCAAGGTGTAGTTCTCCTTTACGACCGGGGAGATGCCCGTGCCGTCGCGCGTGGGGAGCAGTTGTTCCGTGACCGGTGCACTCATGCCCGTCATGTTGCCGGTGGAGAAACTCAGCGCGGAGGAACTCGCGCCGCTTCCCATGCCGCTCATCATCTGGCTCATGTTGCCGATGATGGTTCCGGTCATGCTCTGCTTGTCGGAGAGCGTGCTGCCGTCGGTGTTGACGAGGAAGTCGTCGGAGTCGTAGGTGTAGAGGGAAAACTTTGTTTTGTAGGTGTACACCACACCGTTTTCGCCGATGAACTTCTGAATGTCGGAGTTCTTGTCTTCGAGGTATTTTTTGAACTCGGTCAGGTTGTTTTTCGTCAGGCTCGTCGAGGCGAGCGAGGCGATCTCAAAACCGTCCGTGTTGGAGTAGATCTTGTCAAGGGCGTGGTCCGTCGAGGTGTCTGCCACGGAGTCGGCACCCGCCTTGAAAATGGTGGAAAGATCGAGCGACTCCGCCTGGATCGTGATGGGGTACGAGGTCATCGTGTCTTTTTGAATGGAGTCAATGTAGTTGTTGACGCCGGTGGACAGCGCAAGGATGAGCGCGATGCCGATGATGCCGATGGACCCCGCAAAAGAGGTCAGGACCGTGCGCGCCTTTTTGGTCAGCAGGTTGTTGAAAGAGAGGGAGAGCGCGGTAAAAAAGGACATGGAAGCACGGCCGAAATTCTTGTGTCGGGCGGCAGTTTCCTCCGTTTTTTCCACGGGATTGGAGTCGGAGGTGATCTTGCCGTCACGCAGGGTCACGGTGCGGCTTGCATAGTCGCGGGCAAGATCGGGGTTGTGCGTCACCATGACCACCAGTCGGTCGCGTGCCACTTCTTTCAGCAATTCCATGACCTGCACGCTCGTCTCCGTGTCGAGGGCGCCCGTCGGCTCGTCGGCAAGCAGAATGCGCGGGTTGTTGACGAGCGCACGCGCGATCGCCACGCGTTGCATCTGGCCGCCGGAGAGCTGGTTTGGCTTCTTGTGGATCTGGTCGCCCAGCCCCACGCGAGTCAGCGCGTCTTTTGCGCGCTGTCTGCGCTCTTTTCGGCGAATGCCGGAAATGGTCAGCGCCAGCTCCACGTTTGCAAGAATGGACTGGTGTTCAATGAGGTTGTAGCTTTGAAAGACGAAGCCCACCGAGTGGTTGCGGTAGGAGTCCCAGTCGCGGTCGCGGTACTCCTTGGTGGAGACGTTGTCAATGACGAGGTCGCCCGTGTCGTATCGGTCCAGACCGCCCACGATGTTGAGCAGCGTTGTTTTACCGCTTCCGGAGGGGCCGAGCACGGCGACGAATTCGTTGTCGCGGAACGTCAGGGATACGTCGTCCAGAGCCTTTTGCACGAGTTGGCCCGTCTTGTAAGTTTTGGAAATGTGTTTTAAGTTCAGCATGAATATTCCTTGGTGTTTTTTCTTTCATTATACTGCAAAAGTGCGGTAAAAACCGCACTTCTTGTCAGTTTCTTTTTGAACAGACCGTAAATTTTTCGCGCTCAGAGCAGGGCGGCAAGTGCCTCCACGTCGCTTTCCTTCGTGCAGAAAGAGGTCACGAATCTCACCACGCTGTGCTCGTCGTCGTAGGCTTCCCAGAAGGAGAAGTTGACC
>JAFYLE010000124.1 GCA_017537265.1 Clostridia bacterium
GAAGGGATTTCCCATTCACCGCTTGGAGGCGCGACTGAAGTGAAGAAGCTTGTCGTTTTGAAGAACGATGCCTCTCAGCGTTTGGATAAGTTTCTGAAAAAAGTTACCGTCGGTCTGCCTGACTCCTTACTTTACAAGTACCTGCGCAAAAAATGTGTCAAAGTAAACGGAAAGCACGTCACCGACGGCGCGTACGTTCTGCACGAGGGAGATGAACTCAACCTCTATATGAACGAGGACTTTTTCGTAAGTGCCGAGGACTCGTTTTTGACCTTGACGCCGGAGATCGACGTCGCTTACGAGGACGAGCATCTTTTGGTTTTGGAAAAGCCCGTCGGCCTTTCCTGTCACGCGGACGACTTGCAGAAGAGCGGCACGCTGATCGACCATGCCAAGGCGTATCTGTACCGCAAGGGAGAGTACGATCCCGCAAAAGAGCAGTCCTTTGCCCCCGCGCTTGCCAATCGCATTGACCGCAATACCGCGGGGCTCGTTCTGTGCGCCAAAGACGCCGAGACGCTCCGCGTCCTCTCGGAGATGATCCGTGCTCACCGCGTGGAAAAAGAGTATCGCGCCCTCGTTTACGGCAAGCCGGAGAAGGCGCACGACACCCTCACGCTTTATTTGGAGAAGGATGAAGAAGCACGCCGCGTCAAGGTGTACGACGCACCGCATCCGAATGCGAAGACCGCCGTCACCGAGTACGAGGTGCTCTCTTTTGACGGCGAGGTCAGTCTCTTGCATATCCGTTTGCATACGGGGCGCACGCACCAGATCCGCGCGAGCTTTTCGCACGTCGGCCACCCGCTTGTCGGAGACGGTAAGTACGCCGATCTGCGCTCTCGCGACGTGCGCGGCTTTTCGCACCAGGCGCTGTTGTCGTACGCCGTCACCTTCCGTGTCGCGCAGGGGGAGGAGGCACTCGCGTATCTTGACGGAATGCGGGTGATCGCCCGCCACGCGCCTCGGATCTTTTTGGAAAAATAAGTTCAAAACACGACCGATTTTCCCGTCGGTTGTGTTTTTCTTTGCAAAAAGATAAAAATTTTCAAAAAATTTGCACGCAAAAAAGGAAAACGCACCTTTGTGTCGTATAATGAAGTAAGAATCATAAAAAGGAGGCAGAAGAATGGCGTTTCCCCAGAATTTCATCATGGAACTGAAATCCCGCGCAAATCTCGTGGATCTCATTTCTTCTGTCACCGAACTCAAGCGTGCAGGGTCGAATCTCGTCGGCCGTTGCCCTTTCCACAACGAGCGCACGGGGTCTTTCACCGTGTTCAACTCTTCCGATCCGAGCGCGGCGCATTATTACTGCTTCGGTTGCGGGGAGGGCGGTGACGCCATCACCTTTGTGATGAAGACGGAAAACCTTGACTACCCCGCCGCCGTGGAGGCGTTGGCGAACCGAGTCGGCATGAAGGTGCCGGAAGAGCGCCGCTTCGGAGAAAAGAAGCTCGACCGCGCCCGTCTTTACGAACTCAACGCCGCCGCCGCGCGCTTTTTCCATGAGACACTCATCGGTGAAAAGGGCAAGATCGGCCTTGATTACCTCATGAACAAGCGCGGTCTGTCCATGGGCGTCATTCGCCACTTCGGACTCGGCTTTGCGCCGCAGAGCTGGAATGAATTGACGGACGCCATGAAGAAAAAAGGCTTTACGGAGGATGAACTCGTCTCCGTCTTCCTCGCGGGACGAAAAGGCGAGAGAGTCTTTGACATGTTCCGCGGCAGAGTCATGTTTCCCATCATTGACCTGTCGGGGCACATCATCGCCTTCGGCGGTCGCGTCATGGATAATTCCACACCCAAGTACTTAAACTCGTCGGACACCGCGGTGTTTAAGAAGCGCATGAATCTCTACGCGCTTAATTTTGCAAAATCCACCACGCGTGACGCACTTATTTTCTGTGAAGGGTATATGGACGTCATTGCCCTGCATCGCGCGGGCTTTACCAACGCGGTCGCCACGCTCGGCACCGCCATCACACCCGAGCAGGCACGCCTCGTGCGTCGCTACGTCAAGAAGGTCTATCTTTGCTACGACTCGGATGACGCGGGTCAGCGAGCCACCGCCAAAGCGATCGAACTGTTGGAGGCGGCGGACGTGCAGGTGCGGGTCATCACCGTCAAGGGTGCCAAGGACCCGGACGAATTCATTACCAAATTCGGTGCGGATGCCTTTGAGAAGCTTTTGGCAGACGCAGACGGCCACATTGAGTACGCGTTTCGCAAGCTTGCCCGTGACTTTAATTTGGACGTCCCCGAGGAGCGGCTCCGCTTTGCCCGCGCCGCGTGTGAGATGCTCTGCGGCAATTTTTCCGCGCTGGAGAGGGAAGTCTATCTTTCCCGCCTTGCGGAACTGACGAAGATCGACCTTGCCGTTTTGCGCAATCAGCTTTCCTCCATTCTCAAAGGGCGCGAACGTGCGGTCAAAAAGAGGGAACAGACGCAAGTTTTGCAAAAACTTTCCGGCTACGGCGACAGGGTCAATCCCGATCGGCAGAAGTATCCCGCCGCCGCGATCATCGAAGAGCAGATCTTAGGCATTCTCTTCTTGCATCCGGAGTTTTTGGCAGACGCACAAGTTGCGGGCGTTCTGTCGGCAGAGACGTTTCTTTGCGCCGTTCACTCCCGCGCTTTTGCCGCGATGAAGGACGTGTATGCGCAGAGCGATTTGCTGGATATTGCATTGCTTTCGGCAGTGCTTTCTCCCGAGGAAGTAAGCCTCATTATGGGCGCCAAACTCCTCAGGGAAAAACTCACCGACAATTCCAAGGCCGTGCTTTTGGACTTGGTGGGCAGACTCGGCGAACTCAAGGATAAAGAAACCGCCCCGAGCGGAGATCTCGCGGCGGATATCGAAAAAATCAGACAGAGAAAACTCAAGAAAGAAAGGCAGTAACATGGCAAAGAAGAAGGACATCGAGCAGGAGATCGCGGTGGAAGAAGCCGTGGAAATCTCGGAGGAAAAAACCGAGAAAAAGGCTGAAAAAGCCGCGAAAAAGACCGTCAAAAAAACCGCGAAGAAAGCGGAAGAGACCGTGGCGGAAGAAGAGACTGCGGCAACGGACGCCGTCGCAGAGGAAAAAACCAAGAAAAAAGCTGCGAAAAAGAGCGCAAAGGCCGAAGAAAAGACTGAGAAAAAGGCCGAGAAAGAAGTCGCAAAAGAGGAAAAGAAAGAAGAGACTCCTTTGCCCCGCGACATGAAGCCGGAACTGGTTGCCCTCATCGAGCGCGGCCGCAAGAGCGGCAAACTCACCGACGGTGAGATCGCGGAAGCCATCGAGGATCTGGAGCTTGACGGTGCGGAGACCGAGCGTTTTTACGAAGCGCTTGCCGCGTCGGGCATCGAGATCGCCGATTTCGGCGATCAAATGCCGGAACTTGAGGAACTTGAGGATCTGGAGGCCGAGGAGGTCGAGAATTACGAGACTCCCGAGGAGATGGAAAAGATGCTCGCAAGCGAGGGTCTTGCCATCGAGGACCACGTCCGTCTCTACCTCAAGGAGATCGGCAAAGTGCCGCTTCTCTCCGGCGAAGAGGAAGTGGAGCTTGCACAAAAAATGGCACAGGGCAGCGACTACGCCAAGCAAAAATTGGTGGAAGCCAACCTGCGTCTGGTCGTTTCCATTGCCAAGCGTTACGTCGGTCGCGGCATGTTCTTCCTTGACCTCATTCAGGAAGGCAACCTCGGCCTGATGAAGGCTGTGGAAAAATTCGATTATACCAAGGGCTATAAGTTCTCCACCTACGCCACTTGGTGGATCCGTCAGGCCATCACCCGCGCCATCGCGGATCAGGCCCGCACCATCCGTATCCCCGTACATATGGTGGAGACCATCAACAAGGTTCTGCGCGTCTCCCGTCAACTTCTGCAGGAGCTCGGTCACGAGGCCAGCGCAGAGGAGATCGCCAAGGAAATGAACCTCTCCGTCGATAAAGTGCGCGACATTTTGAAGATCGCGCAGGAGCCGGTCAGCCTGGAGACCCCCATCGGTGAGGAAGAGGACAGCCATCTCGGCGACTTCATTCCCGACGACGACGCCCCCGCCCCCGCGGAAGCGGCAAGCTATACTTTGCTGCGCGAACAGCTTGAGGAAGTGCTGCACACCCTCACCCCGCGTGAAGAGCACGTTTTGAAGCTTCGCTTCGGCTTTGAGGACGGTCGCACCCGCACGCTGGAGGAGGTCGGCAAGGTTTTCAACATCACCCGTGAGCGCATCCGTCAGATCGAGGCCAAGGCCTTGCGCAAACTGCGCCATCCTTCCCGCGCCAAAAAATTGCGCGACTATTTGGATTGATTGCACAGAAAGCCACCTCTTTTTTAGTACAATACCACCAAGGGCCGCAAAGGCGAAATGCCTTGACACAAAGAGGGCTTTGGTGTAGAATATTGGGTACGTATTAAGAGAAATCTTATACTTCATTTACCGAATGGAGAACTCCAAATGTTAAAGAAACTGCTTTGTTTGATGATGGCACTTGTGATGCTCTGTCTGCCGCTTGCTCTGACCTCTTGCGAGGAAGAGAAGACGGCGGAAGTTGTTGATATGAGTGAGCGCGACGAGATCTACCTCACGCTCTACACCATCACAGATGAAAAGACTACGGAAGAAGGGATCTTGCGCGTTCAGGAAGCGCTCAACGAGATCATCTTCGACCGCTATAAAGCGCACCTTGTTCTGAAGTGCTACACCAAGGACGAGTACCAGCAGAAGCTGGACGAGCTCTATGAAGAGTTTGCCAAGCTCGAAGAGGAAGAGCGCCTGGAAGCCGCCAAGAAGAAGGAAGAAGAGCAGAAGATCCGCGAGGAGGAGAAGAATCTCACCACCGCGGAGAAGCGCAAACGCGAGGAAGAACGCCGCAAGGCTGAACTTGCCGCCAAGGAACAGGCTGCTCTGGAAGAGGCCGCGCGTCTGGAACGCATCAAAAACGGCGAGGAAGATCCCATCAACGGCCCGCAGCTCGACATCTTCTACCTGCCGGACGCGGATAGTTATTACGCCGCCGCGGCAGATGAAAAACTGATTTCTTTGGACAACTATCTCAAGGTTGACTTCAAGGAAATGTACGACTACCTGTCGAAGAATCTTCTTACCAACGCCACCATCGCCTACGACGAGGAAGACGCCAAACTTTACGGCATTCCGAACAACTGCGTCACTGCGGGCGAGGGCTGGTACTACGTGATCAATACCGACCTTGTCAAGAAATACGGCTTTGAGATCAATGCCGCCGCTCCTCAGCTGTCCGACTTCGCCGCCTACGCGCAGACGATCGCCGACAGTGAGCCCGGCGTCATTCCCGTTGCCAATCCCGCGCCCGCCAACGGCATCGACTTTTACGGTGACGTGGCAGGCTTCCCGATCGCCGCGTCCAACGCGGAGTACGGTCCCTTCGAATCCCGCGGCGTGCTGTTGACCTACGGCGAAAACAGCGCGGCACGCAAGCACTTTTCTTACATGGCCCAGTTCCGTGAAAAGGGCTGGTTCATCGACCGTGCAACCACTGCAAATGACAACTTCTTCCTTGACTTCCGCCAGGGCACCGCAGAGGATGCCGCAGAGTGGGAGAAGGAAGGTTATACCGTTCTCACCTACCGTCGCAGCGTGACCGAGACCGCGCTTTGCCGCAACGGTTTCTGGGGCATCTCCAGCTACTGCGATGAGAATTATCAGATGCGCGCCATGGAAATTCTGCAGGCCCTCTACACCAACGTGGATCTGCACAACATCTTTGCCTTCGGCGTGCTCGGTGAAGATTACGTCGTCAACGAGGACGGCGTGACCGTCACCCGCTTGACGGACGACTACGTCATGGACTTTGCCACCACCGGCAACACCCTGCTCGGCTATCTGCCCGAGGGCTATCCCGTGGATTACGTGGAGCAGGCCCGCCTGATCAACCGTGGCGCCCGTCTCTCCGGATTCTCCAGCTTCTGTATGTTGCTTGACCGCGACGAGCAGGAGTGGTATGACGAAATTTGCTCCCTCGAGGATGAGTACGTTGCCGCTTATGAAAAGTTGTGCAAAGGCACCTCCGATTGGGAACAGATCTGCGATGATCTCAACAAAAAACTGGAAGACATGGACATCAGCGGTTTTGTGTCCGACGTCGTGACTGACCGCTTCCGCCCCGCTGCCAAGAAGGTGCGTGAGGCCGATAAGTCCAACTACAGCGCGGAACAGATTTATCTCCAGAGCGAGTACGATAAGCTCGTCTCCGGCGGCCTGATCACCGAAGACGGTGACGCCACCATGGACAACGTTCCCGCAAACCCCGCCGAATAAATGCAAACTTCAAAAGGCTCTGCCGCGTGCAGAGCCTTTTTTCTTTGTTCGTCTGCCTGCGGACAAAAAAGAAAAAAGCCCGACGCCTTGCGGCAAAATTCGTGCATCTTCCTCGCGCGTGCGCGCGCGATTTTTCTTGCAATTTAAATATTTATATGTTAAAATAATACAGAATATGGGGAAGTCTTTTTTCTTGGTTGCCCCACAGCACGAAAGGAGAGCAATATGCCAATGCTCATCGCCATCGACGGACTTGACGGAAGCGGAAAAGGGACGCAGTCGCGCCTTCTGTACGAAGCGCTCTGCAAGCAAGGGATCAAAGCCCGCCTCATCTCGTTTCCGGACTACGACTCCCCTTCGAGCGCTCTTGTGAAAATGTATCTCTCCGGCGCCTTCGGCAGTGATCCGGACGCCGTTAACTGTTTTGCCGCGTCCTCCTTTTTCGCCATGGACCGCTACGCAACGTTCGCCGCGGATTGGAAAAAGGATTACGACGAGGGTACGGTGATCGTGGCAGACCGCTACACCACCGCAAACGCCATTCACCAGCTCACCAAACTTCCTGCGGAGAGCCGTGCGGAGTTTTTGACTTGGCTGCAGGACTTCGAGTATAACAAGCTCGGCATTCCCGCACCTACCGTCACCCTCTTTTTGGAAGTTCCCGTGGAGATGAGCCTTTCCCTCATCACCTCCCGCGGCAGGGAGAAGGATATCCACGAGAATACCGACCATCTTATGCGCGCCTTCGACGCCGCTCAATACGCCTCGGCTGCTTTGGGGTGGGAGAAAGTTACCTGCGTCCGTGACGGCAAGCTTCTCTCCCGCGAGGCGATCTCCGAAGAGATCCTGCGCCGCATCACGCCCTATCTTGAAGGAGCAAAGTGAAGATCTTGCACCCCGACGCCTCTCACTTGAGTGCGTTGGAAGAACTGTGGGAAGAGGCGTTTGGAGAGCGCGACACGTACTTTGACGACTTTTTTGCAAAGCATTTCAAGCCGCAAAACAGCCTGATCGCACTTGAAGGCGACGAGGTGCTCGCCATGCTCCACACCGTGAAGAGTGCGGTGCAAGGCATGCCCGCCCGTTATCTGTACGCCGTCGCCACGAAACGTGCCTTTCGTGGTCGCGGTATCTTCACCGCTCTGCACCAAGCGCTCTCGGCAGAGTGCGGGCAAGAGGTCTTTTTCCTCATTCCGGAGGAGGAGAGCCTGCGCGGCTTTTATCACCGCTTCGGTTACGAAGACGCGTTCACCCGCCCCGTTCTTCGGGCGGCGCGCGGGGAAGAGCTCTGCGCGAAGGAGGCGTACGCCCTTTACGAAAAGTACGCCGACACTCTCTGCGTTGTGATGACGAAAGACGAGTTTTTCACCGTCGCCTCCGACAAGCGCTTTTACAAAGGGAGTGCAGACCACCCCTTTTACGTGGAACTTCGTGACGGGAGCCTGACGTCCTTCTGGACGGACGGGTGCGCCGAAAGACTTCCGACCGCCATGGCGCTTTGCCGCGGCGGTGCAAAACTTGAGAATGCAACTTTACCCTGTTTTTTGAATTGAGGTGAATGATATGGTTTACGTTTATCTTGCAGACGGCTTTGAAGAGATGGAGGCCATCGTCCCCGTTGACCTATTGCGCCGCGGCGGCGTGGAGGTCAAGACCGTCAGCGTGCATGACCGAGTCGTCGTGCACGGCGCCCACGGCATCGACGTGACGGCGGATCTCACCTTGGAAGAGGCCGTGCAGACTCCCTGCGTTGCAGTCCTGCCCGGCGGACTCGTCGGTGTGGAAAACCTTTTGAAGAGCGAAGTGCTCTGCCGCCGCCTCGTTGAGTATAAGGCGGGCGGCGTCACTCTGGCAGCCATCTGTGCCGCGCCGACGCTTCTTTCCTCCCTTGGACTCGTCGGGGGCAGAGAAGTGACCTGTTATCCCTCCTGTGCACCGGAGATCACCGACGGCAAGTACGTGGACGTGCGCGTCTGCGTGCGGGACGGATTGATCACCTCCGCGGGCCCCGGCACCGCTGCCGACTTCGGTCTTGCCCTGCTCGCCTTTTGTAAGGATGAGGCGACGGCGACCTCTGTCGGCACCTCCGCCCTGTTTTTGAAATGAGCTTAAAAAAAGAACAACGTCGGTTTCTGCTTGCCCGCCGTAAGGCGCTTTCGGAGCAGTACCGCAAAGAGGCATCTGAGCGCATCTGCCGGCACGTGGCAAAAAGCGACGCGTGGCAGAAGGCCGACACGGTCTTTGCATACTGTCCCGTGGGGGAAGAGGTGGACCTCACCGCCCTATGGGAACGTGCCCTCGGTCAGGGACGGCGCATTGCTTTTCCGCGTTGCGTCAATGGGGAGATGGTGTTTTTGCAGGTGCAAAGCCTCTCGGAGCTTGTCCCGGATGCGTACGGCATCCCCGCACCGAAGGCCTTCGCGCAGGAGGTTTTGCCCACGCTCGACACTCTTTGCATCGTTCCCGCTCTCAGCGTGGATGAAAAGGGGTACCGCATGGGCTACGGAGGCGGTTATTACGACCGTTTTCTGGCAAAACACGAAACGCTCTTTACCCTCTGTGCCGTGTATGCACAAATGCAGGTTGGCGACGTCTGTCGCGAGGAATGTGACCGACGGGTAAAAGCCTTTGTTAACGAAAATGGAGTTTGTCTGTTATGAAGCATAAGAATACGACCTACGTCCCCGTGCTCATGCTCGTGGTGTACGTGCTTTTGGCCTTGAGCCGCATGCTTCTCGGCGCGGTGCAGGACGTGAGTTCCAACGCGTTTCTGTCTCTTGCCATCGTACAGTTCTTGGTACTGCTTCTGCCCACGGCCTTTTATTGCGGACTCAACCGCCGCTCGTTTTTGAAGACGGTCCCGTTTCGCCTGCCCGCCCTGCGCGACGTACCCTTCATCCTCTACGTCACGCTTGCTTTCCTCTTTGGCGAGGCAACGCTGAAGTATCTTGTCTGCGTGTTCTTTTCCGAGAGTGTGGCGAAGACCTCCTCGCTCATTACCGTATCGCTCTACACCTCCAACACCCCGCTCGTCATTCTCTGCTTCATCTTGCTGCCCGCAGTGTTGGAGCAGATGCTCTTCTCGGGTCTCGTGCTTTCCGAGTACCGCGATTACGGCGACGTCATCAGCGTGGCAATGAGCGCCGTTCTGTTTGCCATGGCGCACTTCTCGTTTGAGAACGTCGGCTTTTTCCTCTTCTACGGTCTGTGCACCGCCCTCGTGACGCGCGTCTGCTCGTCCGTGATTCCTGCCATTTTGATCGGCATCGCATCCACGGCCTTTGACGTCTATCTTGAGGATATGTTTTTTGACTACATCACGCAGACGGGAACGTCCGCGCTCTTGTTTTACTTTTTCTTCGCACTGTTTTTGCTCTTCTCGGTTTTTGCGGTCTCCTACTTGGAAAAGAGTTACGCTCGCCGTGCCCGCAGTGCCAAGGAGTCTGCCCGCGCCGCCCTGCTTGCGGTC
>JAFYLE010000125.1 GCA_017537265.1 Clostridia bacterium
ATCGGAGTTGTATCGGAGTTGATCGGAGTTGTATCGGAGTTACATCGGAGTTAGACCGGAGTTAGACCGGAGTTGGACCAGAGTTGGACCGGAGAAAAAAATAACCGCCTCCGTCGCACCATACCGAAAAAATTGTATTTTTGCGCGCTCTTTTGAGAAAGGAAAGTTGGCCGAGCGGTTGAAGGCAGCGGTTTCGAAAACCGCCAGGGTCAAAAGCCCTCACAGGTTCGAATCCTGTACTTTCCGCCACACAAAAAACGCCCAAGCACTCATGCGCTTGGGCGTTTTCGTTACGCAGCTCAACCCCCGCTACTTCTCAATCTCATACTTGCTCAGGAAGATGTCGCTCTTGCCGATGCCGGACGCATAGAAATGCTCGGCGTCAACGAAATCAACGGCGCGGAGCAGCTGGTTGGGATCCTTGATCTCCCGCTGGGTCAGCCCCTGGTCGGGCGTAAGCCGCATCAGCACGTTGGTCCAGGCATCCTTGTAAGTCATGCCGCCGGGAGAGCAGACCGTGCCCTTGCCCGGATAGGGGATGTTCTTCGGGTCTTCCGAGAACATGAAGTACATGTCGTTGTGGTGCGCGAAGGCCGTGTAGGAGATGCCCGCCGGACGCCAGTCGTCGCCCGGAACCGCCCCCTGCGAAGTGCCCTGCTGCTTCTCGATCATCGTGAAATGCAAGGTGCCGTCGGGTAGGAGAGTGGAGACCAGAATGTTCTTGGTCAACATCTGGTAGGTGGTGCTGTTCATCTGCTGGTTGTAGATCGACTTGACGAAACGGTGCTCGCCGCAAAGGACCAGACTGCCGTTCTCGAGCTCGAAGATGTTGTCCGCACTCACCGAATACTGCTGGTTGCCGAGAACCGTCGCGAACCGCGCCCACGCCTCGCGCTCCACGTAACCCTCGCCGAACTTGAAACTCCGGATGTCGGTGATGGACTCCGACTTCGGGTCGAAACGGTAGAAGTAGAAGCCGCTCGTCTGCGTGGCGGTGGTCGTCTTGGAATCGGTGTAGTAGCCCGCCACGGCCACATCCCCGCTGGCAAGCACCTTGGCGGTGAAGTTCTGCGGCGTGCCGAAGTCGATGCCCTCCGTGAAGGAATCGCTGCCGTCGGCGGTGGTGCGGATCATCATGAACTGGACATTCGAAACGTTCTTGCCCGTCACCAAACAGGTGTAGGCGGGCAAGTAAACCGTGCCGTTGTTGTCCACCGCAAGGTCGCCAAACGAGGAGGTCTTGCCGCCAAACTGCGGGGTGACCGGACCGCTCCACAAGAACTCGCCCTCATTGTTGACCACCACGGCGAAGAGACTCTCCAACACGTTGTCCTTGCCGGTGACGATGGCAAGGGCGGCTAAGAGCTTCCCGTCGGGCGACTTCGCCGTCTTGAAATCGGGCCAGAACTTCGGGTTGGCCGACGCTGTCACCGTGTTCTCGTCACTCAAGGTGAAAGACCGCGACCGCTTCCCGAGATCCGCAAGGGTGAACACGATTTTATCGCCCTTGCCGGGAAGACTCTCGTACAGACCATAGACACTGTTGTCGCCACACACGCCACCGAGGAAATTGTACTTGTTGGCGACCGTGACGGCGACGTCCTCCTTCTGCATCGACTCTTTGTTGACGATGTACAGGTGGTCGGTGTAGGTTTTGGGCTTGAACGTGGCCACCGCACGCTCATGCACGAAGAAATAGGTGTTCTCGTCATCCTGCCCCACAGGCGTCGTGTAAATCGAAGGCCGATAGACCCAAAGATTCTTGTACGGGGTGGGGAAGGAGACGCTTTGTGCCACTAAACAGGCAACTAAAACCGTGAAAACGGCTGTCATGGTGATTCTTATCATATCGATGTTGTTTTGACTTTGGACTTTTGACTTTTGACTTGTGACTTTTGACTTTTGACTTATGACTTGTGACTTGAGATTTGAGACTTGTGACTTTTGACTTATGACTTGTGACTTGAGATTTGAGACTTGAGATTTGAAACTTGAGATTTGAGACTTGTGACTTGAGACTTTTGAGTGTTTCGCGGAGACGGCGCGAAAGTACAATATTTTTAAATAAGACGGAAAAAAGTCAAAGGGTTGCACTTTTTTTTCAAACGGGTGCTTTTTTATAGGGCTGGCTCGCTGGCGTTTAGACAGACGGTCAGGCATACCTATAAAAATTGTACCTTTGCCCCCGGATTCAGCGGGTCGTTTTGGACGCGACTGGACCCCACCGTTAACAGCTATCAAAGTATGAAGATTGTCACTATTCTCGG
>JAFYLE010000126.1 GCA_017537265.1 Clostridia bacterium
AATCTACCTATCCGAGAGTATTTGCTCTTAGCAAGTTACTTTCGTTTCTGGTTTGTAATAAGTTACTCTTTAGGATTTGACAAAGAACCATTGTACTTTCTCAAGTGCAATTTGTCTTTGTACGAACGTCTCTTTTTCAAGAAACGTCCGCCTTTTCGTTGTTCAATTTTCAAGGTCCGATGCGCCAACCCTGCGGGGGGGCGCGGATATATATATTATCACTCGAACCGGAGATTGTCAAGCGTTTTTTGCAAAAAATTTCAAATTTTTTTGAAACTTTTTCAAAATGTGGAAAAGTGTGTATAAAATGGAGTTTTTTTGCTTCTTTTCTCCACTTTTCCTCCCTGAAAAAGGCATTTTTTCTTACGCGCGCACGCGTGGGCACGCAAAATTTAAAATGAAAATGCGGATAAATTGGCAAAAAGTTGTGCACACTACGAAAAACGAAAAAGGAGAACATGCATGTCCACGGTGTTCTTGCGGCTGATCCTCATCTATTTTATTACCGTCATCTCCATTCGACTCATGGGCAAACGGCAGATCGGGCAGATGCAGATGTCGGAGCTTGTGACGACCTTCTTCCTATCCGAACTCGCCGCCTACCCCATCACCAACCAGAACGTGCCGCTGACCTACGGGATCCTGCCGGTCATCACACTCATCTGCATTGAGGTGATCCTGTCCTTCCTCGCCACCAAATTCGCGCGGATGAAAAAACTCATCGACGGCGCGCCGAGCATCCTGATCCAAAAAGGAAAGCTGAACCAAAGCGAGCTTGCCCGCGCAAGGCTGAGCATTGAAGAACTCTTATCCGAGCTCAGACTCAAGGATATCTCCAAGCTTTCCGACGTGGACTACACACTCCTGGAGGCAAGCGGAAAGATCAGCGTGGTAAAAAAGAACGCGGGAGGTCTGGAACACCTTTTGATCGCCGACGGCACTGTCAACACGCGCGGATTGGAAGGCGCAGACATGACGAAGACCGAACTCGACACGCTTCTCGCAAAACACGGTGTACACTGTGACGACGTCTTCCTGCTCTGCAAAACGGACGCGGGCGACGTAAAACTCATCAGAAAGGAACGGCACTCATGAAAGCATTTATCTTAAGTCTTCTTACCCTCATTTTGCTCGTGGTGGGGCTTGGCATCTACTCCGGGCAGCTGCAAGGATTCTCCGAAACGCTCTACGACAGACTGAACGCTTTGCCGAGCACGGCAGAAGAATGCGAAGAGGCGCGCGCAAGCGCGCTTCACTCCTGCGAAGAGCTCCTGAACGACTTTCGGGAAAAGGAGCTCTTTATCCACCTTGCGGTACCCTACGAGCGTATGGAAAGCGCACACGAAAAGTTCATCCAACTCGGCGAATACCTGCGCACGGGTGCCTACACGGATTTCTGCGCCACGCGGGCACTGTGTCTGGAAGAGGTGGAACTGTTTTTGGGCTTTGAAAAGATCACGCTGAAGAACCTGGTGTAAAATTCAAAGAAAAGAGACCGTTTGTTGGCAGGCAGTTCACATTCTTCTGTTAAAATCGCCCCTATACGAAAAGGAGGACTGCATGCGACGTTCGATTCGCTTTCTCATTGCAAACGGCATTTTTTCTTTCTTTCTCGGCCGTCTGCTTCCCAAACGATTTTTTAACCCGAATTCCGCGCTCTTCCGACCCAAGGCGTTTGAAAAGAACGGCGCTTTCTACGATCGTTTTTTCATTCGTTTCTGGCACAAGCGGGTGCCGGACATGAGCCGCATCTTCCCGCGCCTCATGCCGAAGAAAGCACTGGACAAAGGGTCGCTAAACCAATTGGAGATCATGGTGCGGGAGACCTGCGTTGCAGAGTTCATCCACCTCTTGCTCTTTTTTGCAAGCTTTTCCGTTTTCGCCCATGCGCCAAACGCAAGCGGAGTTTTGGTCTTTTCCGTTTACAACCTGGTCTTCAATCTTCCCTATCTCATGATCCAGCGTTACAACCGCCCGCGGCTGATGCGCCTGTCGTGTCAGATCCAAAAGCGAAACGCACAAAAGAACCTCTGCGCCACGCTCTGTACATAAAACCCTCCCCCCTCCCGAATATCGGAAGGGGTCTTCTTTTTTTTCGCGCAATTTGTCACACCGTGTCAAGTGTGTTATAATGGTCGTACAACGTTCACTTGACAAGGAGGACTCATGCGCTACATCCTATTCAATCCCCTCTCCGGAAACACACGGGGCGAAACGCTCTCCCGCGCGCTTGCGGTGCGCGAGGAAAACTGCTCCCTGATGGACGTGCGCGAGATTTCCTCCTACAAAGACTTTTTTGCAACCGTCACAAGCGACGACTCCATCGTCCTATGCGGCGGAGACGGCACGCTCAACCGCTTTGCAAACGACGTTGACACCCTTCCCCTGCCCTGCGACATCTACTATTACGCGGTGGGAAGCGGAAACGACTTTGCGCGCGACATCGGTCACGAGCCCGCCGAAGAGCCCACCTACAAGATCAACGAATACTTACAAAATCTGCCTCGCGTAAAAGTTGCGGGGCGGGTTCGCAAATTTATCAACGGGATCGGCTACGGCATTGACGGCTACTGCTGTGAGATCGGCGACAAGATCCGCGCGCGCCGCCAAAAACGCGGGAACAAAAAGCCCATCAACTACACGCCGATCGCACTCGGCGGTCTCTTGGGCGGTTTTCGCGCCCGACGAGCCACCATTACCATAGACGGAGTGGAGTACCGCTACAAGAACGTCTGGCTCTCCCCCGCCATGCACGGACGCTACTTCGGCGGCGGGATGATGCCCACGCCCAACCGCGACCGTCTGCGCGACACGGACGAGCTCTCCCTCATGATCTACCACGGAAGCGCCCTCAAAGCACTCCTCCTCTTTCGCACCATCTTCTCCGGCAAGCACGTGCGCTTTAAAAACTGCGTAAAGATCCTCCACGGCAAAAAGATCAGTGTAAAATACGACAAGCCCTGCTCCCTGCAGATCGATGGCGAAACGATGCTTGACGTGGACGGCTACACCGCCGCGGTGCACTCCGTAGCACTCTGACAGAAAAAACCTCCCGAATTCGGGAGGTTTTTTTGCGTCTTCCGACTTGCGTTACACGCCGCCGCGAGCGATCTTGGAAAACGGGCGCGGGTACTTTGGCGGAGTCGGTCTCTTCTTGTCAAAGATCAAGGTCAACCGCTCCATGGCGCAAAAAGATTCCAGAGCGGCGCGCTCTTCTTCGTTCGGCGCGTGCGCCAGACTCAAAAAGTCCGCACCCGAGAGCACCTCGCGGCGCACGACGGGCTCTCCCACGAAAAATTTTGCGAGAATCGGACGGGCTTCGCAAAGTTCCTCTGCGGCGCGCGGACCCTTCATGGCAACAAACTTGCCTCCCACGCGCACAAGCGGCAGGCAAAGCTCGGAAAGCATGGGGAGGGCGGCAAGCGCGCGGGAGACGACGACGTCGTATTGCTCGCGTTCTGCCGCACGGCCCGCTTCTTCCGCGCGGGCGCATAACGCGCGCACGTTCTTAAGACCGAGTGTCTCCGCCGTCTTTGCAATGGCGGCGACCTTCTTCTGCGTCGCATCCATTAAAGTAAACTGCGTATCGGGACAAAGGGCTGCAAGCACGAGCCCCGGAAAACCGCCGCCGGTGCCGACGTCGCACACACGTCGCGCGCCGCGCACGTCACCGACAAGGCTCAACGAATCCGCAACGTGATAAAACACGATCTCGCAAAGCGTCTTGCGAGAGGTGATGTTCATGCGTGCGGCAGTCTCCTCCGTGCACATGGCAAGGCGGGACAGCAAGGGTGCACTCTCGTCCGCAAGCAGGGTGAGGGCGTCCGTTAAAAAGTCAGTCATAGATCCTCCTCAAAGCAGGTTGAGGTACACCGAAAGCACGGTGATGTCCGCGGGCGAAACGCCCGAAATGCGCGCGGCCTCGCCAAGGGTCGCCGGGCGCATTTTTTGCAATTTTGCCGCCGCCTCCAAACGAAGACCGCGGATGCGGGTATAATCCATATCCTCGGGCAGACGCTTGTCATAAAGTTTCTGCTGGGCGGCGTTCTGCGCCTCGGCGCGGCGCACGTAGCCCGCATACTTGATCTCCGTCTGTACGCGGCGCCCCACCTCGCGCGAGAGTGCGGGGCGAGAGGTATCTACAGAAGCCAAGACTTCGTAATCCAACTCGGGTCGGCGCATGAGCTCCGCAACGGAGACACCCGTGGTGACGGGCGTGCAACCGTGCGAGGTCAAAATCTCGTTTAGCTCCTTCGAGGGAGAAAGATACGTCTTTTGCACGCGGGAGATCTCTGCATCCAGCGCGGCAAACAAAGCGCGTTTTTTGGCAATGCGCTCCTCTGTGATAAGACC
>JAFYLE010000127.1 GCA_017537265.1 Clostridia bacterium
AAGAACGAACCAAGAAAACGGACCAAGGGGCCTAATACCCCTTGGAGCCCCGCAGTGCGAAAAGGTCGCGTCGCTCTCGCTCTGCTCATCTTTTCGCAAAAACTTGCATCTTCAGCGTTTGCGTTTGCAAGTTAAAGAAACTTGCAAACACGAAAGACGCACGCAACAAAGGCGGCAAAAAATTCTTGCTCTCTGCAACGCACCCCGGTTAAACTAAAATTTCAGCAAAACGATTTTGCTTTCTCCGCCTGCCGCTCGTGGTGGCAAAACGGCGGGCGGTGTATAAAAAGCATTTATGTCTTTCTCCTTTTTCTCTTTGCAGAGCGGCAATCGCAGGGAGGCCTCGGAGGGAACGGCCGGGTTCACTTTCTTGGTTACTTCTTTGTTGAATGACAAAGAAGTAACATCAAAGCCGGCACAGCGAACGCGTGCGAAGCACAGTGTGAGCGTCAAAAGGAGAAGTTGTCAAAAATTTAGAATCCCACCTTAACCTCAACGCCCTCCGTCGACGACGCAAACGTAATGAGCGTCGTGCGGCTCTCTTCGTCGTACACCGCCTCATGCGCCGGAACCTCATCTCCGCAAGCAAGCAAAATGCTCTTGGGCTCCCTCGGCGTCTGTACGCGCACGCACGCCTTCATCTCTGACGGGCCGGTGAGCTTAAAGCAAAGCAATCCATCCTCGCGCACAATATTCTCCACGCGCCCAGAGGCCGCCAGGATATCCGCCTCGCTTGCCTGCGGGTCGACCGTCATCCAAAGGCCGACGTCGTCGGGCATCTGCACGGGATCGCGCACGATGGCAAGATCGTCGTCCAGCAGATTCATATGCAAGCCCTCGACCACCATGGGCGAGGTGTCAACGCTTTCGTTGATAACAGCCGATACGGTATAAGGGCCGCGGCGCATGAGCAGATGGGAGGACGGCTCAAAGTCCAGCCCTGCCACACGCAGCAGCGCATGCATCTGTGTCATATAAGCGTCGCACAATTCGCCGCTCTCGGCAATGTTCATGGGATGCAGACGGCACACGCCGACCTGACCCTTGCCCACGGCATACACGGCCTCAGCAGGATCGCGGCCAAGGCCGAGCGCCTCAAACAAATGCTGTGCGGGATCGCGATAGTCCGCTCCCGATTGGTTCCACCATTCACGCACGCCATGGAAGGCGTCGGAGCCGTCACCGACTACCATCAGAACACCGCCCTCGCGTACCCAGCCGGCAATGGCGTTGTGCAGATCGGGACCGTCGGGCTTCATGTATTCGTAGGACAAGACCAGCACGCGATAGTCACCCAGATAGCCCGCATAGCGACGGACGTTGTCCAGCTGCACGGGGCGCACGCAAGCGCCGCTCTTAAAGAGGGGCAAGGACAGTCCGTAGAAGGGATTCCAGCGTACCGTCGAGGCTTCCAAACGATAGGGCACACCCTCGGGGTAGGCTCTTTGATACATCGCCGAGTCGGCCAAAAGAATACCGATCTGGCGGGTGTCGGTCACCCAGCGGCACTCCTGCCCTTCCATGTCACGCAGGGTATGCATGATGGTCAGCAGATTGGTCTTATATTCGGGAGGGAT
>JAFYLE010000128.1 GCA_017537265.1 Clostridia bacterium
GGCCGCCGCCATTGCTATGACGGCGCGTCCCCGTGAGGATACCCTTTTCTGGGATCCCTTCTGCGGCTCGGGAACTATTGCCATTGAAGCGGCGATGATCGCCACCAACCGCGCCCCGGGACTTCTTCGCTCCTTTGTGGGAGAGGGATTCGCTTGTCTGCCGAAAAACCTTTGGGCAGATGCCCGTGAGGAAGCGCAGGCCAAGATCATCACCAATTCCAAATTCGAAGCCTACGCCTCGGATATTGACGAGGATATTCTGGATCTCGCTTACGAAAGTGCCGTGCGCGCAGGCGTCGAGGAGCATCTCAACATCTTTGCCGCCGATGCTCGTAAGATCAAAAAGGAGGATCGCCGCGGCACCGTTGCCTGCAATCCCCCTTACGGTGAGCGCTTGATGGAGCGCCGCGAGGTGGAAACGCTTTATGCCGAGATCGGTCGCGCCTTCTCTGCCTTGGCACCCTGGCAGATCTACGTCATCACCTCCTGCGAGAATTTTGAGCGCCTTTACGGTCGCTGCGCCGACAAGGTCAAGAAGCTTTACAACGGTATGATTCCTTGCAACCTTTACGAGTTCTTCAAGCCTGCCGAGTTTAAGAAAGGACAAAAGAAATGAAAAAGATCGTATTGCTTCTCCTTTTGCTTTTTGTCGTGCTCTCCTTTAGTGCCTGCCAAGTCAATTGGCTTGGCGAACCCATAGAAGCTCCGTGGTACGTAGTCGTTCCCCCGACCGTTCTGTTTATTGCGGTAGTCGGTGGCATATCCTATTGGATCATCTTCTCACACACCTACGTTTGCCCCCATTGCAACACCGAAATCAAGCCGAAATGGTATCAGTTCTCTCTCCTCATACACTTTAACCGCAGGCGTCTTGCCAAGTGCCCCCACTGCGGAAAAAGAAGCTTTTGTAAGCCGAAAAAGAAATAAAGAAAAAGCCCCGTGATCGGGGCTTTTTTTACTTTATTTTCTTGCAAACAAGGGACAAGCCGTGGCTGACGGCGTTGCCGCTTACCTCGTCGGGAAGCTCCTTTACGTCGCCTCCGATCAAAAGCGCCAAGGCGTGGCGAAGGGTGGCTTTTCCGCCCACATACACCTTTTTTCCCTGCTCCGCATACTCTTTTGCCAACTCTGCATCGGCAGAAAGAATCGCGCCGCTGAAGAAGGAAGAGATCTTGTCGGCATCCGTATTCGGGCGTTTGCTAAGAACACGCACGCGGAAGAGCGCCGCGCCAAGTCCCATAGTCTTGGCAAAATCCGCCCCCTCACGAAGAGCTTCTTCATCCAAGGAATAGTCGTAGGAAACCGCGCCTTTAAGGATGGTGTGTCCACTGACGGCGCTCATCAGCTCGCCGCTCATAGAGGTCACAAAATCGCAAATAGCACCGTCCTCATCAAGCGTCAACACCTTGTTATGAGATCCCGGAAGCACCAGAACCACGTTCTTATTGATGCCAACGAGGTCACAAACACCGAAGGTCTCGGTCTCCTCGCCGCGCATCATATCCTCAATCGCGCCCACCTCGTTGTTCTTGCGAACACCGGGCACGATGCGGAACGGGATCTCGGTGATAGCTTCCGCCTTCACCGTTTTGATGCCTTCCACAAGATCGGAAAGGGTGGCGGGTGCGGAAAGATGCGGCACCTCTGCGATGCCAAGCTCAGAGCCTGCCATACCCGACGCTACGATATAAGGAATATCCCGCGCCGAAAGGCGATTGCGCTCAAGAATCGTTCCTATCAGTCCGCGAACGCTTTCCTCAAGAAACGCGCGCCCCTCGGACAGAGTCGTTCCCGCACCGAAAGCGCCCTTTTCGGTATCGATCACCTTCTCCCCGTCAAACAGAAACAGACGGGTGTTGGTGGTACCCATATCCATGAGAAGTATCATATCGTTTTCTCCTCACTGTAATAGCCGTAGCGCTCGCACTTATCGGAAACGAGAAGTGCGCCGCCGTCAATAACAAGGGTGTCACCCGTGATGGATGCCGCCGCATCGTCGGCAAGATACAGCACCGCCTTGCCGATCTCCTCGGGGGTCGTCCAGCGCTGCATAGGAACCTTATAATAGGTGCTCTCCTTGGCGTCAAGGCGCGATGCGCCTGTGTCCGTCCAACCGGGAGCAATGGTATTCACGCGAATGCCGTACTGTGCCAGCTCAATAGCCATATGCTCTGCCGCCTTCTGGATCGCCGCCTTCACCGCCTCGGTGA
>JAFYLE010000129.1 GCA_017537265.1 Clostridia bacterium
CATGACGATGGTGTCAAACAACGAAGGTTATTATGACGCCTCCTTTACGGAAACCGACGACAACAAATAAGGTGAATAAATAAGGATTTTTGCCCCGAAGAGGATCTTTCTCTTCGGGGTAACCGATTGACTATGGCAGAAAAACGCGATTATTACGAGGTACTCGGGCTCTCCAAGGGCGCGGATGAGGCCGCAATTAAGAAGGCTTACCGCCGTCTTGCCAAGCAGTACCACCCGGACATGAATCCGGATAACCCCGAGGCAGAAGAAAAGTTCAAAGAAGTCGGCGAGGCGTATTCCGTGCTTTCCGACGCGGATAAACGCGCCAAGTACGACGCATACGGCCACGCGGGAGTTGACCCCAACTTCGGCGCAGGTGCAGGCGGCGGCTTCGGCGGTTTTGATATGGGCTTTGACGTGGGTGACATCTTCTCGTCTTTCTTTGGCGGCGGCATGGGCGGTATGGGCTCTTCTGCCCGTCGTAACGGCCCCGTGCGTGGGGAAGACGTCGGTGCGCGCATAGCCATCTCCTTTGAGGAGGCGGCGTTCGGCGTTACCAAGGAGGTTTCGTTCTCTCACGTGGAGAATTGTGAGGACTGCGGCGGCAGCGGCGCGGCAAAGGGAACCACTCCTCAGACCTGCGGCGTTTGCGGCGGCAGCGGTCAGGTGCGTGTGCAACAACGCTCCATTCTCGGCGTGGTGCAGACCACTCGCCCCTGCGATGCCTGTTCAGGCACGGGTAAGGTCATTAAGGACCCCTGTAAGTCCTGCTCCGGTTCGGGTCGTGTGAAGAAGCAGAAAAAGTTGGAGATCCAGATTCCCGCCGGCATCGACGACAACCAACGCGTCGTCGGCCGCGGTCAGGGTAATGCAGGTCTGCGCGGCGGGCAGGCGGGAGATCTCGTCGTGCTCGTCACCGTGCGTCCGCATCCTATTTTCGAACGCGAGGGAACGAATCTTTATTGCGAGGTGCCCATCACCTTTGCGGAGGCAACCTTGGGCGGGACCATTCGCGTGCCCACGCTGGAAGGAACGGAGGATTTCAAGATCCCCGAAGGCACCCAGACCGGCACTTTGTTTACTTTGAAGAATCGCGGCATCGTCCGCGTCGGCACGAAGAATCGCGGCGACCTTTTCTTCCGCGTCACCGTGGAGATCCCGCGCAATCTTTCTGCCGCACAAAAAGAACTGCTCACCCGTTTTTCGGATAGCTTGGGGCAGAAAAATCATGTCAAGAAGGAGAGCTTCGCCTCCAAGGTCAAGAGTGCCTTGCGCGGAGATAAGAAGTAATGTTTTCCCGACTTTTCGCCAAATTTCAGCATTTCATGCTGGGACGCCGTGGAATTGACACCTTGGGAATTGCACTTTTGATCGGTTCCGTCGTTTGTAGCGTGCTCGGGAGTTTTTTTCGATACTCTTTGGTCGCGCGCCTTGTTTTGGGCGGCTTGGAACTTGTTTTTACCGTGGTTTTTCTTGTGCGTTTCTTCTCGCGCGACATTCTCCGGCGCGACGCGGAAAACCGCAAGTTTTCGCGTTTTTGGTCACAGACCAAGGCGCGTTGGCGTGACCGCAAGACTCACGTGTTTTTCACTTGTCCCGCGTGCAAGAATACTTTGCGCGTACCCAAAGGGCGCGGCAACGTCACCGTGACGTGCCCCGTGTGCAAGGAACAGATCAAGCGTCGCACTTAAAACCGTTTACACATCATTCGGAGGGCCTATGGACTTTTTCGTGCTCATCCTGCAAGCCGTATTGTACGGCGTGGTGCAGGGAATTACGGAGTGGTTGCCCGTTTCCAGTACGGGCCATATGCTCCTTTTGGACAACTTCGCAAAGCCTGCCGTTTCCGACACGTTCTGGGATCTTTTCCTCGTCGTCGTGCAGCTTTCGTCTATTTTTGCCGTTGTTTTGCTCTTTTGGCATCGTCTCTGGCCTTTTTCCAAGACGAAGGACGCCGCCGCGAAGAAGGCAACGTGGTCGCTTTGGGCGCGTGTACTCGTGGCGAGTGTTCCTGCTGCTATCATCGGCATTCTTTTTGAAGATGCTATTGAAGGCGTTCTCCGCGGCAACCTCGTGATCGCCATCGCCCTCATCGTGCTCGGCGTCGGCTTCCTTTTCCTTTCGCGCATCCCCACAAGGAGCGAGAATGCAGAGAAATTGCCTTTTGTCAAGGCGCTTGGCATCGGTCTTTTTCAGGCCCTTGCGCTGATCCCCGGCACCTCCCGCAGCGGTTCCACCATCTTTGGTGCTTCACTCCTCGGCGTGGATCGGGTGACTGCCGCAGAGTTTTCATTCTTCATGGCAATTCCCGTTATGGCGGGCGCCTCCGCTCTTAAGCTTTTGGGCTTCATCAAGGACGGCATCGCCCTTTTGCCCGCGGAGATCGTCTTCCTTGCCGTCGGTTGCATCGCCTCATTTGCTGTCAGCCTCTTTGTGGTACGCTTTTTGATGGACTTTGTAAAGAAGCATTCCTTCGCGCCGTTTGGAATTTACCGCATCGTCCTCGGCGTCCTTTTGCTCGTTCTCATCGCCGCCGGCGTCATTTGCGCATAAAAACTGTTTCAACACAAAAAAGCACCGTAATACGGTGCTTTTTTATTTTTTCAGCGAGAAGGAGGCGTGACGAATAAAGCTGTCTTTTTTGTGCACAATAGAAGTACACAACAAAAGAAGGAGAGTTTTAATGGCACAGCTTACCACAAAAGAACTTGGCAGCATTGCGGACGCTCTGGTGTCAGAGCAGATGAAGATCAACAAGGCAGAACATTACGCCTCGCAGGTGTCGGATCCGGCGCTCAAGGCAGAGTTTGAGAAAGAGAGAGACTTGCATGCAGGGCATTTTGCGCGCCTGTATGCTTTGCTGTAAGGAGGAAATTATGGGCGACAGAGAAATGATCACCGATCTTCTGCATACGCAGAAAAAAGCAACGAGCGACTATAACAATTATGCGACGGAGTCCGCTCACATGGAAGTTCAGCAGGTGTTTCTGGACCTTTTGAAGGAGGAACAGCACATTGGCCACGACCTGTTTTGCCAGATGTCTTCGCGCGGTTGGTATCCCACGGAGGAAGCGCCGCAGGACAAAAGATGTGATCTGAAGGCGCAGTTTCGCGGCTGTGAATGCGGCTGTACAACCTGTTAAGGCGAGGCGAAAGAATATGAAAAAATGTGTGATGTGCATCGGTGCAGTGGCAGTTA
>JAFYLE010000130.1 GCA_017537265.1 Clostridia bacterium
CGTTTTGCGGCAAATATTCAGCAAAGCCGCAAAATGACCGTGCGCTTCGGGAGAAAGAAAAAAGCCGAAAGAAAGCCGAACGGGGCAGGCAAACAACTCTGCCGCATACACAAAACGCGCCCAAGCCGCGGGCGCGTTTTTACAAGCAAAAACTGATTTCCCTCCAAAAAAGCGCACCAAAAAGTTATGAAAGCAAATCGCGCAGTTTTTGCAAAATGCGTTTTTCCGCGCGGGAGACCTGCACCTGAGTCATACAGAGCACGCGCGCGGTCTGGTTTTGTGTCAGCCCGTGAAAATAGCGCAAATCGATGAGTGCCTGCTCCCGCTTTTCCAGATGCCGCATGCCTTCCTGCAGCGCCGTGCGATCCAGCACCGCCTCAAAGCCTGCGTCCGTAAAAGCCGGTTCAAGCCCCGCTTCGCACAGTTCACTCAGCGAAGCGGGCACAGCGAGGGCTTCCGAAGCAAGCGCTGCCTCCTCCGCAGAAACGCCTGCGTGTTCCGCAACCTCCGCAAGCGTCGCACCCTCCCCGAGCACACTGCGCGACGCCGAGAGGCGCGCGGCGATCTGCCGCGCGGAACGCGGAACGTGTAAGGTGGACGAGGTACGCAAATAGTCGCGGATGGCGCCGTCAATGACGGGCACGGCGTACGTGGAAAACGAAAAACCGCGCGAAGCATCAAACCCGCGCAGCGCGCGCACGAGTCCCAAAGACGCCACCTGCACCAAGTCCTCCCGCTCGGCGCCGCGCGAAAGATAGCGGCTCACCAGCGAGAAAACGAGGCCCATATGTTCTTCCACCGCGGCGGAAAGTTCCCTTTGCGTCAAGCGTTTTGCATGCGGCACAAGCGTTTTTCCAACGTGACGCGCGTGCCTTTTTCAACAGTGGAACTGACCTTGACGCGATCCATGAACGTCTCCATGACGGAGAAGCCCATACCCCCGCGCTCGTGCTCGCGGTCGGTGGTGAAAAACGGCTCTCGGGCGCGCTGTACGTCTGCGATCCCGCAGCCGAAATCCGCAACGGTAACGCGCAATAATCCGCCGGAAAACAGCCGGATCTCCAGACGGACGCCGCCCGCCTCTCTGCCCTTGTATGCATGCACGACGCTGTTTGTCACCGCCTCGCTCACGGCGGTCTTGACGTCCGCAAGTTCCTCTGTGGTAACGGGATAATTCATCAAAAAACCCGCGGTGATGACGCGCGCCAGCGACTCGTTCTCGCTTTTTGCGGAAAACTCCGCTTTTACGCGGTTTTCAAGTGTGCGTTTCATCCTCTCTCCTTTCTGTAAATTGCAAATATTTCCCCGCACCGCAAAGATCCAAGATCTTACGCACGCGTGCGGAGGGCCTTTGCACCAAAAGTGACTTGCCGCAGACGGACGCTTCCCGCGCGCGGCCCAAGATCAGCCCCAACGCGCTGCTGTCGCAAAAGTCCGTCTCACTCAGATCCAGCACGACACGTGAAGCCGTGGAGCTTGCGATCTTTGCATCCATTTCCTCGCGCAGAAAGACGCTGTTGTGATGGTCGATCTCGCCGCTGACATAAAAGAGGAGTTCCCCTCCTCGCTCTTCGCTTCGAATTGCCATATTCTGCCCCCTTTCCTGCATAAATTTTATTGCATTTTACCCGCAAAAAGTGTCGAAGAAAGATTGACACGGCGGGGGAGGTGTTTTATAATATTTAATGGAGGTTTTTTGAATGAAAACTGTCCCTGTCTTACAAGAAAACGACGTCGTTTGTCTGCTCTCGCCCGCAAGTGCATTTGCTGACGACACCCTGCTTGAAACGAGCGTTCGGGCTCTCGAGGACCTCGGGTTTCGCGTTCGGGTCTTTGCGAGTGCAAAAGACAAAAACGGATACCTTGCATCCGACGACGAAGTGCGCGCCGCAGACGTAAACCGCGCCTTTGCCGATGACGAAGTGCGCGCCGTCTTTTGCACGCGCGGCGGCTACGGCTGCATGCGCATTCTGCCCCTTCTCGACTACGAGATGATCCGCGCGCACCCCAAACCGCTCATCGGATTGTCCGACGTCACCGCCCTGCACCTGGCGCTCTACGAAAAAGCGGGGCTTCGCACCCTACACGCTCCGATGCCCTTCCGCTACCCCGAGCTGCCGAAAGCGGCAATGCAACGGCTCAAATCCCTTCTCACAGGGCAAAACGAGGCGACCTACACCAAAGAAGACGGGCTCTTCACCATCCGAGTCGGAAAAGCGGAGGGTGAAATGCTCGGCGGAAACCTAACGCTCGTCACCTGCCTTTTGGAAAGCGAATATTTGCCCGACTTTACGGGAAAAATCCTATTTTTGGAGGAAGTCGGCGAAGAGGAATACCGCATTGATCGTCTCCTGACGACACTTGCCCTCTCCGGCAGGCTCGACACGCTCGGCGGCATCGTCTTCGGCGGATTCACCGACTGCGGAAGAGAGGAGAAGATCCGCGAGATCCTCTTCTCCTGCACACCGAAACACATCCCCGTGCTCGGCGGATTTCCCGCGGGGCACTTACAAAACAACCACGCCTTCTGCGAAGGTGCCCGCGTGACGCTTGACGCTACGCACGCCACCCTGTATTTCCACCCACACGAGGAAGAATGACATGCAAGAAAAAGTATTTGCCTACCTTGAAGCAAATCAAGAGCGCGCGATCGACCTCTTGAAGGAACTCATTTCCTTTGAGAGCGTTGCCACGCCGACCGACGACCCTGCCGCGCCGCAGGGACAAGCCGTTCTGGACTGTCTGCTGTGCGCCAAGCGCGCCGCCGAGGGTCTCGGACTTTCCACGATGAACCTCGACGGGCACGCCCTTCTCATTGACGACACCGCAGAGAATGATGCGAAGATCGGCATGCTCTGCCACCTCGACATCGTTCCCGCGGGCGAAGGCTGGACGCACAAGCCCTTTGCCGCCGAAATCGAAGACGGCAAGCTCTACGGCCGCGGCGCGACCGACGACAAGGGCCCCTTCGTCTCCGCCCTCTTTGCCCTTGCCGCGCTGAAAAACTGCGGCGCAGACTTGAAACACCACGTGCGCCTCATTGCAGGCACCTGCGAAGAGACCGGCAGTGCGGACATTGCCTACTGCAAAGAAAAAGGCGTGATCCCTCCGCACGTATTCTCCCCCGACGCCTCCTTCCCAGTGGTCAATACGGAAAAGGGCATTGCCCGTTTTTCCCTCTCCGCCACGCTTCCGGCAGGCACGCGCCTTGCGACGGTCCGAGGCGGCGAGGTGATCAACATGGTGCCGCAAAACGCACACGCCACTCTATCCGACTCCACGACCGTCACCGAAATCGGCAAGGCGGCACACGCCTCCACCCCGCACCTCGGCGAAAACGCGATCTCCCGCCTGCTTGACACGCTCTGCGAACGCCTTATGGACGACGCGGCGTATCCCGTCCTTCTGGCGGCGCGCGACCTGCACCCCTTACACGAGACCGACGGCGCCTCCCTCAACCTGAAAGACGAAGAGCCCATCGCGGGGCCTCTGACTGCAAACCTCGGTCTGATCGACCTGACGGACGGCGTCCTCACCCTCTCCTTTGACGTGCGCTACCCCTTAAACGTCAACGAGGAGATCTTGAGAGAACGACTTGCCAAGCGTCTGAAAGACACGCCCTTTGCACTTGCAGACATGAACGTGATGCCCCCGCACCACGTGCCCGAGGAAAGCGCCCTCGTACAGTCACTGCTTGCCGCCTACGAAAGTGTATCCGGCAAAAAGGGCTACTGCATGTCCATGGGCGGCGGCACGTACGTACACGACATTGACGGCGGCGTGGCCTTCGGTACGGTCTACCCCGACGAAGACTGCTGCATTCACTCCCCCGACGAGTTCATCCCCGTAGGCGACCTTGTCCAAAACGCCAAGATCTTTGCCGCCTCCCTCTTGCGCCTGCAAGAACAAGACCTTTAATTTTGTAATTCTTTTTAAAAAGAGAGGATAAAACCATGCGTTACACCGGAGTAACTTCCCGCGGAATCATCATGCCCATCTTCAAAGAGGGCGACGACCTCGTTTCCCTGATTGCCGAAAACATCGTCGGCGCAAGCCGCGGTGAGGGCTTTGAACTGCACGACGGTGACATCGTCGGCGTGACCGAGGCCGTGGTTGCCCGCACCCAAGGAAACTACGCGACCGTCGAACAGATCAAGGCCGACCTGCAGGCAAAGTTCGGCGACGAGGAACTGGGCATCGTCTTCCCCATTCTCTCCCGTAACCGCTTTGCCATCCTGCTGCGCGCCATTGCCGCCTCCACCAAGAAGCTGTATATCCAATTTTCTTACCCCTCCGATGAGGTCGGCAACCGCCTGATCGAGACCGACGTCGTGGATGCCAAGGGCATCAACCCCTTCGTCTCCAACTTCCACGAGGCGTCCTTCCGTGCGACCTTCGGCCACGAGACGGTACACCGTTTCACCGGCGTGGACTACATTGAATACTACAAGTCGCTTGGAAACGGCAACATTGAGGTGCTGTTCTCCAACGATCCGACCTACATTCTCAACTACACCAAGAACGTCTTGAACTGCGATATTCACACGCGCTTCCGCACGCAACGCATTCTGAAGAATGCCGGCGCCGTCAAGTGCTACCGCATGGACGAGATCCTGACCGAGAGTGTGAACGGCAGCGGCTTCAACCCCGAATACGGCCTCCTCGGCTCCAACAAGGCGACCGAAGAGCGCGTGAAGCTCTTCCCGCGCGACACCCAGCCCTTCGTGGATGCCCTCTGCGCCAAGCTCTACGAGATCTCCGGCAAAAAGATGGAAGTGCTCGTCTACGGCGACGGCGGCTTCAAAGATCCCGTCGGCGGTATTTGGGAATTGGCAGACCCCGTCATCTCCCCCGCCTTCACACCGCGCCTTGCCGGCACACCCAACGAACTGAAGATGAAATACTTCGCCGACAACGACTTTGCCGACCTATCCGGCGAGGAACTTGCCGCCGCCATGAAAGAAAAGATCCGCCAAAAGGACTCCGATCTTGTCGGTACCATGGAATCCCAAGGCACCACCCCGCGCAGATTGACCGACCTCATCGGTTCTCTGTGTGACCTTACGAGCGGCAGCGGTGACCGCGGCACGCCCGTCATCCTTGTCCAAGGCTACTTCTCCAACTTTGCCACGGAGGACTAAACGTGAATCAGACTCCCAACCATCCGCGCCGTCCGGTGCGCCAAATGCCGCAAAATCCGCGTCCTGCGCAGAATGCTCCGCGTCCCGTGCAGAACACCGCTCGCCCCGCACCAAGTCAGCCGCGCAGAAAAGCACCGAAAAAGAAACTGCGCCCGATCGCCGTCGTTCTTTTGGCAACGATGGTGCTTTTGGTGTGCATCATCGTCTTTGCGGTGAGCTACAAAATTGCCTACGGCATTGAACTCAACCGCCTCCAGCAAGAGCAAATGCAGCAGTCCCAAGGCTCGCCGAACCAAAACGACGGGAATACGTCGAATAGCAACACCTCGGGTGGCAACACCTCGGATGGCAACACCTCGGGTGGTAACACCTCGGATGGCAACACCTCAGGTGGTAACACCTCTGGTGGTAACACCTCGGGCGGTAACACCTCGGGCGGTAACACCTCGGGCGGCGGCCAGGCCGTCATGCCGCCTGCGGGTAACGAGAGCTTTGCAAGTATTTCCGACATTGTGAAGTACGTGGACTCGCTCGGCATTGACTTTACCGACCGCAAGAGTTTTGACATGTCCGGCTACTTCAAGGCGGTCACGCTCAAAAAGACTGCGGATGCCGGCGACGCCTACCAAAACGAGACGGTATACATCGGCGACTCGCTCGTATTGCACATGGGTTCCCGCTCCAACCATCCGAAGAGCATGGTCTACGGTGCGGCGAGCATCAATCCGGAAGACGCCTGCGTGAAGAAGCTCGCCTACCTGAAGAACGGCACGGAAGCGACCTTCGCCGAAGCGATGACGGAACTGCAGCCCAAGCGCATCGTCATCTCCATCGGCACCAACTCCATGTGGATGGATCCCTCCGACTACTTAAACTTCCTGTCCGTATTCATCAAGAAGCTGCAGGCGGGTTGCCCGAACACGGAGATCATCCTGCAATCCACCCCGCCGCTGACTGCGGAATACGAGGCGGGCAAGCGCTTCCCGACCAACGAGAAAATCAACCGCTTCAACATGTATCTTGCGGGTCTTGCAACCTACCATAAAGTCTGGTACTTGAACAGCGCGCCCGAGCTGAAAAACGAAAACGGCACGCTTGCCGAAAAGTACAACAGCGACGGCTTCCACATCTCCGCCGCGGGCTACGACGTGTGGACGAACTACCTGCGCACCCACGCCACCACGCTGCAAGGCAACTGACGATGAAGCGCGCACTGTCTTTGTGCTTTGCACTGCTCTTTGTGCTTCTGCCGCTCGTCGCCTGCACCGCACCTGCCGAAGAAATGCAGAAAGAACCGGAAAAGCAAGAGCCGCTCCCCGCAGATTACACGGCGCTCTTTGCCGCGGTGGATGCCGTCCCCGCTGACAAAACGCCTTACACGAAGAAAAGCCTTGCTGCGCTGGACGCGGCGCTGGACGCCGTACGCTACGGTCTGAAAGAGGACGAGCAGGCCGCCGTGGATGCGATGACACACGAGATCGAATCCGCCGTGGAAACACTTGAAAAGAAGATCACCTTCACCTCTTACCAAGAGATCATCGACTACGTGGACTCGCTCGGCATTGACTTTTCCGATCTTGCCTCCTTTGACATGTCCGGCTATTTTGAGGACTACCTCCTGACCGAGACGGAGGATGCGGGCAAAGAATACCTCGACGCGACCTACTACATCGGCGACTCCCTGACGCTCTACATGCACCGCTACGCGAGCTTGCCGCGCAAGAATATTTACGGCGTTGGCTCCATCAACCCGCAAAATGCGGTGCTCGACGACCTGGTGACGCTCCGAAACGGCACGAAAGGCACTTTTGCCGAGGCGATGGGCGAAGAGAAGCCCGCGCGCGTGGTCTTGACCATTGGTACGAACTCCATGATCATGGACTCCATTGACTACATCACCTACTTTGGCAAGCTCATAGACGACATTCACGCTCAAAGCCCCGATACGGTGATCATTCTGCAGTCCACTTCCCCCTTGACCGCCGCGTATGAAAAGAACATGCGCCTGCTCACCAACCGCAACATCAACCGCGCAAACATGCTGCTTGCGGGCCTCGCCGCCTTCAAAAACGCGTACTACCTGAATACGGCGGAGGCACTCAAGGATGCAAACGGACAACTGGACGTCAAATACGACCTCGGCGAAGGCTACGGACACATCAACGCAGACGCCTACGCCGTCTGGGAACACTACCTGCGCACCCACGCCGTGGGATAAAAGTTTGAGTTTTCCCGCCTTTTCACAAGAAAAAAACTGCAAATAAAACAAAGCAAAATAAAAAAAGCCCGCTTTTGCGGGCTTTTTTTATTTTGCTTTTAATAATCCTTCAACAGGTCGCTTCTCATACGCATTTTGTCAAAGCGGATATGGCTTGCCGCCGCATACGAGGCGTCACGGCACTCGGCAAGGGTGTCGCGCACGGTGACCACGCCGAGCACGCGGCCGCCCGAGGTGACGACCGTGCCGTCCTTGTTTGCGGTGCCTGCGTGGTAAACGGTGGCACCCGTCTCCTCTGCCTTATCAAGTCCCGTGATGGGAAAGCCTTTCTCCACCGCGCCGGGATAACCGCCTGAGGCGATAACAAGACAAAACGCGGCTTTGTCGGAAAAGCGCACGTCACACTCATCAAGGCGGCCTTCGTTAACGGCAAGGAGGATCTCCAAAAAATCGCTTTCCAAAAGCGGAAGGACCGCCTGCGTCTCGGGGTCGCCGAAGCGAGCGTTATACTCAATGACGCGCGGGCCCTTGGGGGTGAGCATGAGCCCGAAATACAGCACGCCTGTGAAGGGGCAACCCTCCTGCGCCATGGCGCGTACGGTGGGGGCAAAGATCTCTCTGTGACAGATCTGCTCGATCTCTTCGGTATAATTCGGCGTACGGCAGAAAGCGCCCATGCCGCCCGTATTGGGGCCGAGGTTGCCTTCAAAGGCGCGCTTGTGATCCTGCGCCGCGGGCATGGTGACGTAATTCTTGCCGTCGCAAAAGGCAAGCACGCTGACCTCGGGACCGGTCAAGAACTCCTCGATGACGATGCGGTTGCCCGCACTGCCGAACTTCTTGTCCTCCATGAGTTCCTTGAGCGCGTCCATTGCCTCTTCCTCGTTTTCCGGAATGAGAACGCCCTTACCGAGGGCGAGCCCCTCCGCCTTCAAAACGATGGGGTATTCCCCGCGCGCCTTCAGGTAGGCGCGGGCGGCAAAGACGTCGTCAAACACCTCGTAGGAGGCGGTGGGAATGGAATATTTCTTCATCAGGTCCTTGGAAAAGACCTTACTGCCTTCGATACGGGCCGCCGCGGCGGAAGGGCCGAATGCGGCAATTCCCTCCTCGCGCAAGCGGTCGCAAAGACCGAGCACCAAGGGATCGTCCGGAGCGACGAACACGAGGTCCACACCCTGCTCCTTGGCGAGCTTGACCTGACCCTCAATATCCGTAGCGGACACGGGGAAGCACTCGCAAAGCTGTGCGATGCCCGCGTTGCCGGGGGCACAGATGAGGCGCGCGAGACGCGCACTCTTTTTCAGCGCGGTGGCAATGGCGTGCTCACGCCCGCCGCCACCGACGAGAAGAACGGATAATTTCTCTTTCATACAAATCCTCAATGCTTAAAGTGGCGCATGCCGCAGAAGACCATGGCAATGCCGGCCTCGTTGCAGGCGCGGATGGAATCCTCGTCACGAATGGAGCCGCCCGGTTGGATGATGGCGGTAATACCCGCCTCGGCGGCGGCCTTCACGCAGTCGTCAAACGGGAAGAATGCGTCGGAAGCAAGTACGCTGCCGCGCGCTTTGTCACCCGCGTAACGAACGGCGAGATCCAGCGCGGTGATGCGGTTGGTCTGGCCGGGGCCGACGCCCGTGGTGGCCAGATATTCACCGTCGTGGCTTGCAAGCACGATGGCGTTGGACTTGGTGTGCTTGACCACGCGCCACGCAAAGTTGAGGGCTGCCATTTCTTCCTTGGTGGGAACGCGCTCGGTGACGCACTTTAAGTCGTCCTCATTGTAGAAGCCGATGTTCTGATCCTGCACGAGAAGTCCGCCTGCGATCTTCTTCATATCAAAACGGCCGGGCTTATAGGCGTCCGCGATACCGTCGAGGGTCAAAAGGCGCAGGTTCTTCTTTGCCGTGAGGACGGCAAGTGCTTCCTCCGAGAAGGAGGGGGCAATGATGATCTCCAAGAAAATTTCGCTCATCTTCTTGGCGGTCGCCTCATCCACCTCGCGGTTGACGGCGACGATACCGCCGAAAATGGAGACGGGATCTGCGTCATACGCACGGGTATAGGCCTCCAAGAGAGTCGCACCCGTACCGACGCCGCAGGCGTTGGTATGCTTGAGGCCGACGGCGGCGGGGATCTGCGTGCCGAACTCCTTGAGCAGATCAAGGGCGGCTGCGGTGTCGTTGATGTTGTTGAAGGAAAGCTCCTTGCCGTGAAGCTGGCGCGCCTCGGAGAGTGTGCCTGCGGTGGCAAAGGGCTCCTTGTAGAACGCCGCTTTTTGGTGCGGGTTCTCGCCGTAGCGCATGGACTGCACGCGCTCGTAGGTCACGGTAAGGGTGTCCGGGAAGGGATCTTCCTCCAGAGTCTCACGCAGCCAAGAGGAGATCATGGCGTCGTAATTTGCGGTATGGTTGAAAGTCTTGTACGCGAGGCGCAGTTGGTCGTCGCGGGTCAGGGTACCGTTCTCCAGACCGTCTGCGATTCTGTCGTAATCCGCAGGGTCGCACACGACGACGACACCGCCGTAATTCTTGGCGGCGGCGCGCAGCATGGAAGGACCGCCGATGTCGATGTTTTCGATCGCGTCCTCCAGCGTCACACCCTCTTTGGAGACGGTGGCTTTGAAGGGATACAGATTGACGGCAACGAGATCCACGGTATTGATATTGAGTTTATCAAGCGTTGCCATGTGCTCGGGGTTTTCGCGCAGGGCAAGAAGACCCGCGTGAATGTTGGGGTGCAACGTCTTGACGCGACCGTCAAGACATTCGGGATAACCGGTGATATCGGAGACATCCAGAACGGTCAGGCCGCCTTCACGCAGAACGCGTGCGGTGCCGCCGGTGGAGACGATCTCGTAACCGAGCGCTACAAGGCGGCGTGCAAATTCCACACAACCCGTCTTGTCGGTCAAACTAAACAATGCTCTTTTTTTCATATCCGTGTTCCTCCTATGTACAAGGGATTACCCTATTTTTTTACAAAGTTCTTCCGTTACGCGGGGAAGCAGTATCCACTCTGCCTCTTCCATGATGCGCTGTTGCAGGCTCTCGGGCGTGTCACCCGCCTTCACCGCAACTTCTTTTTGTGCCAAAATCTCCCCGCGGTCAACACCTGCGGTCACGAAGTGCACGGTGGCGCCAGATACCTTCTCTCCTGCCGCAAGCACGGCGCGGTGCACGTGCAGACCGTAAAAGCCGCGGCCGCCGTATTTGGGAAGCAGGGCGGGATGAATGTTGATGATACGGTTTTCATAAGCCGCGACGAACTCCGGCGTCAGAATGGCAAGAAAGCCTGCAAGGACGATAAGGTCGATCTTACGAAGCTTCAACTCCGCCGAGATCTTCTCGCAGAGCACGTCTGCACTCTTTTCCGCGACGGCAAAGGCCTCGATGCCCGCGGCCTTGGCACGCTCAAGAGCATACGCGCCCTCACGGTTGGAAATGACGACCTCGATCTTGCCCGAGACGATCTCCCCACGGTTTTGCGCGTCGATCAGTGCCTGCAGATTGGTACCGCCGCCCGAAACGAGAACCGCGATCCTCTTCATTCTTCCACCTCAATGGGATAGTTGCCGGTGAAGCAGGCGTCACAGAAACAAAGATTGGAGCCCTTGGCAAGTTCCTCAATGGCGGAAAGCGGCAGATAACCGAGGCTGTCTGCGCCGACGCTCTCACGGATCTCCTCCAGCGTCATTTTGCAAGCGATGAGTTTGTCGCGGGAATTGATATCCGTACCAAAGTAGCAGGGGTGCAAAAACGGCGGGGCGGAAATACGCATATGCACTTCCTTTGCGCCCGCGTCACGCAGAAGCTGAACGAGCTTTGCACTCGTGGTGCCGCGCACGATGGAGTCGTCCACCAAGACGATGCGCTTGCCACGCACGGAGGCGGAAAGCGGATTTAACTTCAGACGGACGGCGTTCTCGCGCATGCCCTGCTTGGGCAAAATAAAGGTGCGACCGATGTAACGGTTCTTCATCAAACCCACGCCGTACGGGATACCGCTGTATTTTGCGTAACCGAGGGCAGCGTCCAAGCCCGAATCGGGCACGCCGCAGACGAGGTCTGCCTCCACGGGATGAGCTTTCGCAAGTTCTTCACCGAGTTTTTGGCGAGCAAAATGCACGCTGAGTCCGTCCACGGTGCTGTCGGGGCGGGCAAAATACACGTGTTCGAACACGCAGAGGCTGCTCTTTGCCTTGCCGCACTTGTCGGTGTGACACTCAATGCCCTCCTGACTGACGACGATGACCTCGCCCGGTTGCACGTCGCGCACGAACTCGCCGCCGACGGCGTCGATGGCGCAGGATTCCGATGCGAAAATAACGCTGTCCCCGCGCCTACCCATACAAAGAGGTCTGAAACCGTTGGGGTCGCGCACGGCAATCAGTTTGTTAACGGTGAGAATGAGGAGAGAATACGCACCCTTGAGGCTATCGAGGGTGTTGATGATGGCGCGCTCGGTCGAGTCTGTCCCGAGACGCTCGCGCGTGATAGCGGCGGCGATGACCTCCGCCGCGGACTTGGACTGGAACGTACAGCCGTCGCGCTTCAAACTCTCGCGCAGCTCGTCCTTATTGATGAGGTTGCCGTTATGGGCATACGCGATGTCGCCCTTCGTGTACTTCATGACGATAGGCTGGGCGTTGTCACGGTTGGCAAAACCCGAAGGCGCGCTCATGACGTGGCCGATGGCGATGTTGCCCTGCAGGAAATTCAAGATCATCTCATTGAATACGTCTCCCGCAAGCCCCATGTCTTTATGAGAATACAGTGCACCGCCGCGATTCACGGTGATGCCCGCGCTCTCCTGCCCGCGATGCTGCAGGGCGTAGAGGCCCGTATAAACGTCGTGCGCGGTGTCTTCATGTTTGTTCGGATTAAAAATTCCGAACACGCCGCATTCTTCCTGGATCTTTCTCATCTTTCTCATTCTCCCGATCAAAATTACTTACAGTTTGCGAACTTCCTCATCAAAAGAAAGCACGGTCTCTTCCATGGCCTTCTTCTCTGTCTCCAGCTTTTCGGCAAGGGAGGCATCCTCGATGCCGAGCATCTGAATGGCGAGAAGCGCTGAGTTGACCGCGCCACCGACTGCCACGCAGGCAACCGGCACGCCGCGCGGCATTTGCACGGCGGCGTAAAGCGCGTCGATACCGTCGTTGATACCACCGGAGAGCGGAACTGCGATGACGGGAAGAGTCGTAGAAGAAGCAAGCACGCCGCCGAGGTGGGCTGCCATGCCCGCCGCAGCAATGATGGCGCCGAAACCGTTGGCGCGGGCGTCACGGGCAAAGGCAAGTGCCTGATTGGGTGTGCGGTGCGCGGAAAGAATGCGCACTTCATACGGTACGCCGAACTTCTGCAAGGTCTCCACGCACGACATCATGGTGGGAAGATCGTTCTTGGAGCCTAAGACTACTGCAATTTTCTTCATAAGGGGAAAAACTCCTTTCAAAATTGAAAACGCCCCAAAGAATTGGGGCGTTTGATTCTACACGTAGAGAGAGGAAGACAGAGAAAGTACGCGCTCAAAACGCGGCGCGCGTGCGCCGAGGATCTTGTGCAAACTCATCTGTTTCATGCTCCGCTCCTTACTTTTGGATATTCAAGACGAAGAGGTCGCCTTCCGTCACGCGGCCCTGGAAGTTGGGCAACGCACCGACGAGTGCACTCTGCAACTTGGAGGCAAAAGAGGCGTCCAATCGAATGCTCGGGGCAAAGGGAGACGTCGCGTCGCCCTTATGGTTATCCACGCTGTACAGAATGCGATTTGCTTCGACCGGCTGATCCTTGGTGCCCAAGGTCTGTTGGAACAGGAAGGCGTCGCGTCCGCCCTCACTCTTAGCAGCATAAGACAGTTCGCCGGGCGAGAGCACAAGGGAGGTCTTTTCCTCACCGCCCAGGAGAATACCCTGAATGTTCTCCTCATGGGAGGCGAATACGAGAGAGGCGCCGGAGGCAGCTGCATCGCGCAAGGTGTTGGCAAATGCGGCGGTAGTCTCCTTCGTCTCGGCACCGTGGAAGTACACGAGCGTATGAATGGCGCCGCCAGTCTTTGCCTCGGTGATCTTGGCCTTGGGGATCTCGGTATAACGGATATCGCCGATCTTCGTCAGGTCAAAGGCGAGAATGGCAATCTTGCCTGCGGGGGTATTGAAATAAACGACGGCACCGTCTTCAACCACGGTCAGACCCGCCTGTTCCAGCGCGGTCTTGGTATCCTGATACCCCGTCTCACCAAAGTCCTTCATATGGCAGGCGGAGAGAACGACCACGTCCACGCC
>JAFYLE010000131.1 GCA_017537265.1 Clostridia bacterium
GAGCGCCTGTTTGCCATGTATTTGTGCGTTTGTGGCAAGAAGGTTTTCGATTTTACCCACTACCATCCCATAGGCATGGTATGAAAAGCCTCACGCGGAGACGCAGAGGCGCGGAGAATGTTCCGCAATCGGTTTCTTGAAAAGCAAAGTCGCCTTGCCGGTTTTCCTGTATACTCTACAGGCATGAAAACAAACCCAAACAAGGCGACACCAAGAGTATACCATACTTTGAGGCAGATTGTTCAGCGGATTCCCCGCTGGCTCATCGAAAAGACCGCGAACGCACACGGCGTGGACGCGCGGAAGTTCTCTGCGACAAGCCACTTCGTCATGCTGATCCTCGGACACCTCACCCGCGCGTCGTGTCTCACGGAGATATGCGACGACGCCGACTTGAACAGGCGGAAGCTGTCGCTCGTGCGCAACGCGACGCCCGGAAAGCGCAACACGTTCTCACACGCGAACAGAACGCGGCCCGCCGAGGTCGCCGAGGAGGTCTACCGGGAGACCGCCCGGCATCTCGGAGAAGTCTCGCCGGACTTCATCCCTCCGAAGCGTGTCAGGGGATTCCTCTCCCGCTTCAGGGATCGCGGCATCTTCGCCATCGACTCGACGGTGATCAAGCTCGCGCTGTCCTGCATCGCCAGCTATCCATACCGAAGCAAGAAGGCGGCCGCGAAGATGCACGCAAGGCTGCCCGTCGGCTCGTTCATCCCGTCCGTCGTGCGCATCGAGGCTGGGAAGCCCCATGATTCCACGATGGCGGACGAGCTCACGAAAGACATGAAAGCGGGCGACATCCTGCTTGCAGACCGGGCTTACGTGGACTTCCTGTTTCTCCACAACCTTGCCGCAAGGGATGTGTTCTGGGTCCTCCGGCAGAAGGTCAACATGCTCTACGAGGTCGTCGAGCGGAAGGAGGCGTCCGGCAACATAATCTCGGACGAGATTGTACGGCTGACGGCTGCGAACACGGCCGGGAAGTACCCGCAGACGTTCCGTCGCGTCCAAGCCATCGTCGAGGTCAACGGCGAGAAGCGGGTAATGACGTTCCTGACGAACAACACGAAGTGGGCGGCGAGCACGGTCTGCGAACTGTACAGGGCGAGGTGGGAGATCGAGGTGTTCTTCAAGGAGCTCAAGCAGACGCTCCAGCTTGCGGACTTCATCGGCACCAACGAGAACGCGGTCAAGTGGCAGATATGGACGGGACTTCTCACGCACCTCCTGCTGCACTACCTCAAGTTCCTCTCTGGATGGAACAAGGCGTTCTCCCGCCTCGTTGGAATCGTGCGCTCGGCGGTGTGGATGGATCTGGACATCGTGGAGACCTTGCGCCTCTATGGGATGGCATCACCCCCGCATCGGCCACGACCTCACTACATTCAGCAGTGTCTGGCGGGCTTTTGAGAGCCCGATGCCGAATCCTATGGGATAGCATCCCGGCTAATGGCGGCGTTCCACCGCAACTTTGGAACAAGACAACTCGGAAAACGCAAACGAAAGCCAATAAAATCAGGGCTTCCGCAAGCCAACTACGCCCCTATGGGATGGTAGTGGATTTTACCGAACATTTGTTTGACCGCATATCTGTCTAGATAAACAGGCTTTTCTTTATCCCATTCCGTCTTTAAATTGATACGGTCTTCCGCCACTTTGGGTACGGACGGAATCCATGCATCGAAAATCGCATCGACGCGATTGTAGTCCTTTTCATATTCTTCAGGATTCGCGGCGATACGGGACTTCTCATAGCGGATGCGCTTTTCGTGCGCGTTCCAGACAAGCGGCTCCAACGAATTCGCCGACGCGACCGCCCGCCTTTGGAACCAGCCAGTCCAGTTTCTGAGAGAAAC
>JAFYLE010000132.1 GCA_017537265.1 Clostridia bacterium
CCTGCTCCCGCCGCGGAAATTTCTCTCCCCGCAGAGGAAACGCCGCTTCCTGTCGAAAACACCGATGAAGATATTTCCGCTTAGGTCTTGAAATCGACACGCAAATCGTGTACAATTACAGGGCTTGCCGGTGTGATGGAATCGGTAGACGTGCTTGTCTCAAAATCAAGTGCCCTCGGGCGTGCCGGTTCGAGTCCGGCCACCGGCACCACGTCGGAGCAAAGTCCGCTTTGCTCCGACGTTATTTTTTCTTTCAGAAACAATAACATCATCCGCACGCTCCCTTACTCCTCCTCTCCAAATCGAACCCGCTAACGCTGGGCTTCGATTTGGTTTTTTATTTTTTCGTTTATTTGTTTGTGCCTTCGGCGCATAAAAATTCCATTTCAGCAAGAGGGTCATACCCTCCCCTCTCGTGCTCTCCCCATGCGCGTCGTGAATAAGCACGGCGCAGCACCATTTACCTTATTATAAAAAACATCCCCCCACCCGGCTTGTGAGGGGATGTTTTACTTGCTATAATGCTGTAAGTTCGCAACACTTTGGAGGTGTGCCCCATGGAAAACAAGCAAAGTCTCCATTGCACCGAAAAAGAAGAAAAACTTCTGCGGCTGATCCGCAACCTCAAATTCGGCGAAATCCGTATTCACGTTGCCGATGGGCAGCCCGTACGGGCCGAAGAAATCAAGAAGAGCGTCAAATTCTGACGCCGACAATAAGAACCGACTGAACAACAGCAGGTCTTATTTTCGCACATGAGCAAAGCGGTTTATCTTACCGCCGCGCCGTGCAGGATTACGAAAAGGAGACCGATACCATGAAAAACACTTTTTCCAGATGCACAGCACTGCTTCTCGCCGTCTGCGCACTCCTCGCACTGAGTGCCTGCGGCGCTGCCACCGCTCCGGAAGCGGAAAAAGAAACCCGCGTCATCACCGACGTTTGGAACCGCGAGGTGGAGATCCCCGTGGAAGTCGAAAGCATCGTCTGCCTCGGCTCCATGGCACCGCGTTTTGCCGCCTATCTCGACGTCGTGGACATGATGGTCGGCGCTGAGGATACCGACATCAAGGCCGAATCCGTCCGCTATGACTACAGCCCTGTCTATCACGAGCAGCTGAAAAACCTGCCCTCCGTCGGTGCCGGCGGCGGCAGCGGTGAGAACAACGGCTATCCCGAGCAGATCATCCAGCTGCAGCCCGACGTCATCCTCGCCGGTTTTTCCGCAGAGGCCTGCGATGAGCTGCAAAATCAGACGGGCATCCCCGTCGTGAGCGTGCGTTACCGCGCGCAGGCTTTCATCGACGAAGGTTTTTACAAGACCATGCGGCTCTTCGCTGAGGTCGTCGGCGCCGAAGAGCGCTGCGAGCAGGTGCTCAGCTTTATCGACCTCTGCAAGGCGGATCTGAACGACCGCACGAAGGATATTCCGGACAGTGAAAAGCTTAAAGCCTATACCGGTGCTGTCACCTTCAACGGCCGTCACGGCTTCCCCTTCACCTACGTCAACTTTCCTCCCTTCCTTGCCGTCAAC
>JAFYLE010000133.1 GCA_017537265.1 Clostridia bacterium
AGGTGTAAAGAGTCTGTAATTCATCCTGAATGTCCAGTGCCTCGAAAATATCTGCAGTAAAATCAACCGGCAGATGGGAACTGTTGGTATAGTATGGAGTATCACCAGGCTTACCTGCGGTGATGATATCCGGATAGTGCTTCTTGTCGTGCTTGGCAAGACGGAAGGAAGTGGACTCTGCCGGAGTGGCTTCCAAGTTGTAGAGGTCGCCGTAGGCTTCCTGATAATCGGAGAGGCGCTCACGCATGTGGTTCAAAACCTCCTGCGTGAACTTCTGCGCCGCTTTGTCGGTCAGATCCTTGCCGATCCACTTGGCGTTGAGGCAAGTCTCGTTCATGCCGACGAGACCGACGGTCGAGAAGTGGTTGTTGAAGGTGCCCAGATAACGCTTGGTATAAGGATACAGGCCCTCATCCAAGAGGCGGGTGATGATGAGACGCTTGGTGCGCAGGCTGCGCGCGGCAACGTCCATCAAATGATCCAAACGGCTGTAGAACTCTTCCTCATTCTTGGAGAGATAGGCGATACGTGGCATGTTGATGGTGACGACGCCGACGCTGCCGGTGCTCTCGCCGCTGCCGAAGAAGCCGCCGGACTTCTTTCTGAGTTCGCGCAGGTCCAGACGCAGACGGCAGCACATGCTGCGCACGTCGGAGGGCTCCATGTCGCTGTTGATGTAATTGGAGAAGTACGGAGTGCCGTATTTTGCCGTCATCTCAAAAAGCAGACGGTTGTTGGGCGTGTCGGAGAAGTCGAAGTCGCGGGTGATGGAATAAGTCGGAATGGGATACTGGAAGCCGCGACCGTTGGCGTCGCCCTCGATCATGGTCTCGATGAAGGCGCGGTTGATCATATCCATTTCCGCCTTGCAGTCCTTGTACTTGAAGTCCATCTCCTTGCCGCCGACGATCGCGGGCAGTTCGGCAAGGTCAGCCGGAACGGTCCAGTCGAGGGTGATGTTGGAGAACGGTGCCTGCGTGCCCCAACGGGACGGAGTGTTGACGCCGTAGATGAAGGACTGGATGCAGTTCTTCACTTCATAATAAGAAAGATTGTCTGCCTTGACGAACGGTGCAAGGTAAGTGTCAAAAGACGAGAACGCCTGCGCGCCCGCCCACTCGTTCTGCATGATGCCGAGGAAGTTGACCATCTGGTTGCAGAGGGAGACGAGGTGCTTTGCCGGAGCAGAGGTGATCTTGCCCGCGACGCCGCCCAGACCCTCACGAATCAGCTGACCGAGGGACCAACCGGCACAGTAACCGGTGAGCATGGACAGGTCGTGAATGTGAATGTCTGCGTTGCGATGGGCGTTGGCGATCTCTTCGTCGTAAATTTCGGAGAGCCAGTAGTTGGCGGTGATGGCACCGGAGTTGGAGAGGATCAGACCGCCGACGGAATAGGTGACGGTGGAGTTTTCCTTGACGCGCCAGTCGTTGAGTTTTACATAGTCGTCCACGATCTGCTTGTAGTCGAGAATGGTGGACTTCATGTTGCGGATCTTCTCGCGCTGTTTGCGGTAGAGAATGTAGCACTTGGCGACTTCCGGATAGTCGGCGCCGATGAGCACGGCTTCCACACTGTCCTGAATGTCTTCCACGCCGATGAGGGAATCATGCACCTTCGGCGCGTAGTGAGCGGTCACTTTGAGCGACAGAAGGTCGATGATATCACGGTTGTAAGCAACCTTTTGGGCTTCGAACGCCTTTTGAATTGCCTCAGAAATCTTAGAAAGGTCAAAGTCAACGATCTTTCCGTCACGCTTGATTACTTGATACATAATTTCGCCTCTTTTCTCGGAATATTTTGTATATTTACAGTCTCAAGAACACAATATCTTGTGTCTGTGCTCGCTGCGGGAGTTTCATTATAGTACAAAAAAAAGAACTTGTCAATGACCAAATACAAGATATTGACAAGTTCTCTATTTTGCACAAAAGAATTCACTAGATATTGTACTTTTTAGATACCCCGTAAAGTGACCTCCCCGACGTGCGGTGCGACAAGGGGCAACAAGGACTCCAAATCTTCCTTATTATATGGGGTAAGTTCCTCGCCGATATGCTCACCCTCTCGGTTGTAATTCTGGATATAGTAGTGCGGTGCGCCGGCGATGAGTTTTGCCAAAGAAGAAAGTTCCTCCGCACCGTGCAGTTCACGGCAGACGGTGGTACGAAACTCAAAGGGCACTCTTCCCTCTTTCAAAAAAGCAACGGACTCCTCGATCGGTGCGGTGTCAAACTGTGCGAGGCCGACGGTCTCGCCGTAGCGGGAGAGACAGTTCTTGACGTCCATGGCCACGTAATCCAAAAGCCCTTCCTCCACAAGAGCGCGCAGGCGCGCGGGGAAAGAACCGTTGGTATCCAGTTTGAGCGCAAAGCCGCGCGACTTGATGCCGTGCGCAAAAGCGGAAATATCGGAAAGCAGGGGTTCGCCGCCCGTGATGCACACGCCTTCAAGCATACCTTTACGGCTGTCCAAAAAGGCGAAAAACTCCTCCTCCGAAAGGTTGAGGCACGCCTCTTCTCGGCAAAAGACGAGCGGCGCGTTATAACAAAACGGGCAACGGAAATTACAGCCCGCCATGAACACGGTGCAGGCAAGCTTGCCCGGAAAGTCGAGCAAGGTCAGTTTTTGCAGTCCGGCAATGGTCATACGCGCCTCCGAATTTGAATTTTACCGAAAAAAGAAACGACATTACACTCTAAATGTATTGTAGCATACGCCAAACGGAAAAACAAGAAGAAAGACCGCGCAGGCGGTCTTTCTTTTTTCTCACACGGGTCTCGGGTCGTCGGACTCGGCAAAGTAACGCCACGCCCAAGCGGCGGAACCGGTATAGTGATTCCAGCCGCAACGGCCGAACAGGGAGGGCGACGTATGCACGTCCCCTGCGAGGGCATACGGCTCCAAACGGTAAACGCGCGCCTTGTCACGCTCGAGGGCGGCGCGGTACGGCAGAATATCCTCCATGACCTTTTCCGCGCGGGAAAGAAATTCCGCTTCGCGCGCGCCCGCGTGCGGTGCAATGGCGCGGCAGGCGAGCGCGTACCACACGGCGGCATGGGTGTACTGACCGCCGTTTTCACGCACGCCCTCGGCGTAAGCGCGGATATAGCCGACCTCCCTGCCCCGCGTGTCAAAGGGCGGAGCAAAAAGGCGCAAGACACCCGACGTCTTGTCGTACAAATGCTCCCAAACCGCGTCCAGGGACGAGAGCACGCGGGAAAGCTCCTCCGCACGCTCGCCTTGCCCCTCCAAGTAACAAAACGCGGAAAACGCCTGCGGAAGGACGTCGATGGAGCAGGGACTCTTCAAAGAAAGGTCGGCGCCGAGGGCTTCTCCGTCTCCGAAATACGCGCGGGCAAACCAGCGGGAATTAAACGTATTCTGCACCGAAGAGAAGAGCTTTTTTGCGAAGATCCCGTATTCCTCGGCACGCTCTTTCCGATAGTCCGCGCGCTTCATAAGCCGCGCAAGACGCAGCAGACACAGAGCGCCGAACTGAGAAAGAAACACGCTCTCCGCCCCCTCTCCGAGGGCGTCGAAGCCGTCGTTCCAATCCCCTGAAAGCATGAGGGAAAGGCCGTGTTTTCCCGTGCCGCGCGCGAGGAAGAGCTCAGCGGCAGAACAGAGGTGTTCCCACAAAGGCGCCTTTTCTCCGAAGGGGAACGCCTCGTAAAGGTCGTGCTCCTTTTCCCTGAGCTCCCGTCCCTGCAAAAACGGCACTCGCCAAGAAAGAAAAGCCATATCCCCCGTCTTGTCCGCATAACGGCAAGCGGCGTAAACAAGCCAGAGGTAATCGTCCGAAATGCGGGTGCGCACGCCGCGGTGCGCGCCGTCCTTGTCAGGCAAATTGTGCCACCAATGAAGCACGTCCCCCTCCCGAAACTGATGCGAAGCACAGCGCAAGATGAGGTTTAACGTCTTTTGAGGCTCAAAAGAAAGATACAAGAGCGAGTCCTGCAGTTGGTCGCGGAACCCGTACGCGCCGCCTGCCTGATAGAAGCCGCAACGCGCCAAAAGACGCGAGGTGACGGCTTGGTACGCAAGCCAACGGTTTACAAACTGTGCACGGGAAAACGAAGAAGTCCCCCCTTCCTCCGCAACGGCTTGCGGAAGGCGCGACAACGCGCGCACAGACGCCTCGTTTGCCAAGAATTCAAACGTGCGCGTATCCAGACACTCATTCACACGCGAAAACTGCACTTCGCTCTCCGCCGCGCCAAGGTAAAAGTTGAGCACGCGCCGCCCATGCACCTTGATGCGCGCGCAGACGCCTATCGCGTCACGCGAAGAAGACGCCTCCGCGCCGACGAGCTTGAGATACGCCGAAAAGGGGCGTGAAAGCGGGCTGACGGCACGGGTGACGAGAAGTGTACTCTCGCCGACAAAGCGAGTCATGAACGCACCGAGCACGCCGTTCTCATCCCCCAAAACGGGGGAAAATTCATACGAGAGATCCGCCTCACCTTCGCCGTAAAACTCCGCCTGCACTCCACGGAAGAGCAAAGTGGGATGACAAAAGACGGTGAGATGATACTGCAAAGTACCCGCGGTGCCGAAATACTGTGCACGCCCGAAGGAAAACAGCACCTTGGCGGCGCAAGCGGCAAGGTCGTAGGTCTTTCCGTTCAAAAAACGCAGAATGAGTTTTTCGCCGAAATCGTCCTGCAGGGCGTCGTCCGTGGGACGGCTGAGACGGCGAAAACGCGAGGAAGTCTCAAAACTGAATCCGAGCGAGCGGTGCGTGACGATCGCGCCGAACGTCTCGCTTGCCAAGAGGTGCGAGAAGTGCTCCTTGGGGTCGAAAACGTCACGTTCGATCAAAAACGCGTCCTTCAAAAAACGGCCCGAACCCGCACTCTTGACGCCGTCCTCCTCGAACAGATCGCGCGGAGTGGCCGTGGGGTGTGCGATCGGAGTGCGCGTCCGCTTGGCCGGAGAGAGCACGCGCTCATCCTGCACGGTGATGCAGGCGGCGTCCTGCAAAAGATCCAAAACCGAAAGATTGCCCTCCACGAAAAATACGCCGCCGCGACGCGAGATGCGATAAGAACTGCCCGCGTGTAGGACCGCCGCCTCTGCCGCTTGCAATCCGCGGCGGGCATAACCCGTATCCGCGGAATAAAAAACGAGGTCGTACGAAAAACCGCAGACGGCGTGATAACGGTGCAATGAGGCAAGGCGCGAAAGGAGATCTTCACGCTCCCCCTCCCCTACCTTGCAAAGCACGATGGGAAGATCCCCCGAAATACCGAGGGCATACAAGTCCTC
>JAFYLE010000134.1 GCA_017537265.1 Clostridia bacterium
ACAAGAAGGACGCGCTGCACACGTTGGAGCTGCTGGCCGAGGCCACCGGCGTCGACATCCGGCTGATCAAATCGAAGATCACGAAGCGCGGCAACATCAAGGGCTACCAGGGCAAATACAGCAAGGACGGCAACTTCATCGAAATTGACATCAACGCGGGCCTCAACAACATCTTCAAGGACCTGCACACCGGCATGACCGCAGTGCTGGGCCACGAGCTGACGCACTGGATGCAGGAGAACGTGCCGACAGAGTACGTGGCGTACAAGAAGGCCGCCCTGCAGGCCATTGCGTCCACTCAAAACGGCGAGATGCGGCTTGAGCGCATGATCGAGGCGCAAATCCGGCAGAACGAGAAGGAAGGCAAGAAAATCACCCGGAGCGAGGCGGAGGACGAGATCGTTGCCGACGCCTCCATGAAGCGCCTGGGCGACACGGAATTCTGGGACGCCGTGGCGGATAACCTTGGAGACAAGAAGGCCGACGTCTTTGCGAAGATCAAGGAGTACATTTCCAAATTCTTCGACCGCGTGCGGGAGATCATCGGCAGGGCGTCGCATACTTCCGAAGCCGCGCAGATCATTGACCGCGTGGAGGCTGAGGTACAGGCCAACCTCCGCAGGCTCTACGCCGAGGGCATCGGGGCGGCTATGCGGAACAGCGCACAGACCGGGGCGGAGACGAAAAATGCCGCCACAGAGGGCGGCGAATGGCAGTATTCGTTCAGATCTGGCGAATATTGGAAACCTCAATTGACACAAAAAGAGTGGAGCCTCTTAAATTGGACACTGAAAAAAGACCTTTCTTCCGGCGAGAACTACATTGACGATGAAACGAAGTGGGTGTACAATAACGAAAAAGGCGTAAAAGTATTTGCCATTTATGGATTTGGAGACGGTACTGACGCAACTCCGCTATATGCAACGGGCGGAAAAGAGGCAGAAACCGACTACAAAAAAATCTTGCTGTATGAGGAGGGCAATCATGCAACCTACAAGAATAGAACAACTATTGATAGACTACTTGAGGACATCGAAAGCGAAAGAAGGGACAAGGAGAATCGTATTTCTGGCAATGAAGGACGAAGAGAAAATGCTGGAAATGTGCAGATACCTGTCGAAGAACCCGGAAGCAAACGACAAGGAGATTATGGCAGCGGCAAAGAAAATCGGCGGGCCGACCTGCGGGATATTGTAAAGTTTTCAACACGCCCGCAATTTGAAGGAAACACGCCGGTTGAGGTTGTCCGCGATTTGGTAGCCGTTCACAATATGACGGAGCAAAATCTTCGGGACGTGCTGGAGCTTGGCGGCTTCCCTTCTCCGAGCATTGCCATCGTCAAGGCCGCGAACGGACATACGAACTACGGTCCGATTTCCGTTGTTTTTGGGCGCGACAGCATTGACCCTGCACTGGATAGCCGAAACAAGGTCTATGGAGCTGACGCCTGGACGCCGACGGCCGCAAACGCGCAGGTTGACACACAGGTCAACTATGACGTGCGGCACAACCTTGACAGGGCGATTTACGGTCTCTCCCAAAAAACCGCTGGCGGGAAATTTGCAAGAAGCGCTTTATTTTCCGGTTTTCTGGACGACGTGACAAGAATGTCTGCGGACGAAATCCTGGATCGGGCAGCGAGAAGCGAGGCCGCGATCGCGGCATATCTCGCCGACAAGGGAGAGACGGTTGAACCGATCTACCAACAGAAGAATGTCAGCACTGACCGATGGGGCAACAAACTGCTTGGGCTGATCAATGACGTCATAAAAGAGCGCGGATATGAGGCGCAGATTTATGACCTTATGAACAGCGGCACGCTCGTCAAGGCAAATGAAGATCTGACGGGGATCGTCCGGGAGGCTTTGGAGCGGCAGATCGAACAAAGCAGCAAAAAGCCAGAACCGATCCGCAGAAATTTACAACGGCGTTTGGATTTGCTGAACGACGCCCGCGTGGAAGAGCTGCTGCTGAACGCCTGGGCTTACCAAAACGAGGGTGAACGCACTGAACAGGAATTTGACTATGCAGCTACCTTGGAAGCCATGAAGCAAAAAATCGACCCGGAACACCGGATCGACGGGCTTATGGAAGACAAGGTACAGGACACCGTCAAAGCCTGGCTCCGTCCCCAAATTGAAGGTCTTCTTGGAAAGAAAGGCATTCGCAACGAACGCGACAAATTCACCGCAAGCGGAAGTGAACGGAGTTTTAATGCGCTTCACGACGCCTATACGCTGGAAAACATCGTGAAGGCCATGAACCGAAGCGCGGCACGTGGCTCCAACACCTTCGGCGTGACTTCCGGAAGCCTCCAATCTGTTACTGCGCCGGAATATCGCTCCATTGACGAGATCAAGAAGAACAAGAACCGGCTCGCAAAGGTGGAAGACGCAAAATACAAGCAGTTGAAAGCCGACGTCGAAACTGAGATCAGCGAAATCATTGACGCCATCTATAATTCCAAGGATACTTCAGACGGGTACATTAGCGCGGTGGATGAAATTGGCGAAGCGTTGATTTCTGCGGCGAGGACGAACAGAGCGACCACCTCCATTCAAAACGTGTTTGCACGAGATACGGAATACAAACTGTCCAAAGAAAACGCACAGAGAATTTCAGATCTCTACAAAAAAGCAGCGGCCCTTCCCACGGAATACTTTGAGGCCAAGCCCCAGCGGGCTATGGGCTTTGACGAGGTCAAGGCTGTCATTCTTCCGTCCAATATGGACCACGAGCTTGTGCAGGGGCTTCAAGACCAAGGCGTGCCTGTGTATTTCTTCCAAACTGGCAACGATGCGCAGCGGACGGAAATTCTCAATTCCTTGGATGACGCAAAATTCTCCACCCGCGCCGACACAGACTACCTTGCCGCCGTTGAACGCGGCGACCTGGAAACGGCGCAGGAGATGGTGGACAAGGCGGCGAAGGCGGCGGGGTACGACATTAAGGCGTATCACGGGACACCAAACGGCACGTTTACCGTTTTCCGTGATTGGCAGTATTTTACTGAAAACAAAGAATACGCTGACGTATACCAAAACCAGGGCGCAAGCAGCTACGGTTACAAAAAGACCGCAAGAAACCCGAAAACGTATGAAGTCTACATTAAACCGCAAAACGCATTTGACACCAGAACCGCGAGAGATCGTGCGATTTTTGAAAATGAATTCTACAGGAAATGGGGAAATGGCGCGCCGCTTTCTGATCGTGGCCTTCCCGACTGGACGGACGGCTACGATTTGGTAGAATTTTTCGAGGAAAACGGATACGATTACGACGCAATCTATCTGGACGAAGGCGGAACGGGAGGTTATGGCGACGAGGTAAACGACAGAGGGATTTCCATCGTCGTAAAGGATTCCGCGCAGATCAAAAGCGCCGACCCCGTCACCTACGACGATTCAGGCAAGGTCATTCCCCTGTCTGAGCGCTTCAACCCGAAGAACGAGGATATTCGCTACGCAACCCGCGACTACTCCGACACTTCCGACCTTGACCTGGCGCTGAGCGCGGCGGACGAGATCGTAGAGGGCGGCGGGGACGAGTACTGGGCTTCCCTGCTGGAAAGCGATCCGGGGATCGCGGGCGAGGCCGAGGAGATCAAGCGGCTTGGCAAGCAGCTCAAAAAGACCGAGGCCGATTTGGCCGAGGCGCGGCGCAATCTGACGCTGACCGACCGGAAGCTGAAAACGCGCGGGATCGCGTCCCTGGCCGCGACGATCATGCAGGATCAGAAGGCGGGAGACATCAACAAGAAGGACGGCAAGAACCGGATCGCCGCCGTGCTGACCGAGGCCTACCAAAAGGCGCTGGATCAGCTCGATGCTGGCGCGGACGTTTCGGACGCCTGGGAGACCGTCTACCAGGAGGGCGTGGTCAAGGCCGCAGACATTCTACTGACGGACGCGACCTACGCGGAGAAGCACGGCTACGGCTGGCTGAAGACTTCGCTGGGGCAGTATCTTGGCGAAGGCGCCCGCGAATACGTGGAGGCCGACATTGCTGCCCGTGTGGCACAGGACTTTGACGCGAACCGCTACCGCCCCGGACAGAAGGGCACCGTGGCCGCCCGGCTTGTGGCGCAGGCGGAGAACCGCGTGAACAAGAAGCTGGACGCGGCGAAGGCCGAGAATGCGACGCTCAAGGCCGAGAACGCGAAGCTGACGGAGACCAAGGACTTCTACAAGGAGCAGGCCGATACTGCCAAAGCCACCGCCGGGGAGTTGTACCAACAGTTGTTGGACAAGCGCGAAGAGTTGAAGAACAACACCAAGATCAGCGCGGAGGAACGCAAGAAGACGCTGAAGAAGCTGGACAACCTTCAGAAGCAGATGCAGGCCAAGCGGAAAGAGGCGCAGGCTTGGAAGGAGAAGGCCAAGGGCGAGGCGAAGAAGGTCAACCAGGCGATCCGGGAGAAGGAAGCCGCCGTCGCCAAGCTGGAAAAGCAGCTCCAGCGCGAGCGCGACATTCTGGAAGGCAAGCTGAAACCGCCTGCCATTCAGAAGATGCTCGCCGCCGCGAGAGAACGCGAGGGCAAGCGGATCGCGGAGCAGAAGGACGAGCGCTTTGCCAAGTACAAGGAGAAGCAGAGCGCCGCGCAGCTCCGCAGCCGGATCAAGAACCTTTCCGACGAGATGAAGCGCAAGATGACCAAGCCTACGGACGGCAGCTACGTCCCCGCTTCGCTCTATGGCGCAATGACCCGCGTCGCTGACCTGCTGGACAATGCGCTCGCGCCGAAGGCGGGAACAAAGGCCGCGGCCAAATACCGCGCCATGATGGACGCGATCCACGCGCTCCAAAGCGAGTACGGAAAAGTAGCCGAAATGGACGACTACACGTACAAGAGCGAGTTTGACGCGGAGATCATGGACGAGATCAAGG